>JAGHAG010000201.1 GCA_021161625.1 Elusimicrobiota bacterium | reverse complement strand
CCAATATGTAGTCCCATAAGGATGAGGCGAACCATAATCGGAATACACATCGAGTCGAACCACCGTGTCAGCCCATCGCCATTCGATAGAGGAATTTTGCGTAATCGAGAAATCGAAATCTGTTTGTGGTGAAACAGAGTCTAAATCCCCCGTGCCGAAATATCCAATACACCAGTGTGTATCGAGCGAGGCATCGACAAACACGGGCTCTTCGATATAACCCGATACAAAACTTCCCGCAGGATAGATATAATCGCCAACAGGAGGATGAGGTGTATCGTATCCCGATGGATTGCTGACAGTGAAATGATAAACCGTAGACCAATCCCAAGTCAATGTGCAAGGGCTCCAAATTGTAAATACGGCGTGAGTGGAATCGCCGAAAGCTGGCAAAGAATCGCCTGTCCCGTGCCAACCGATGCAACTTATAACATCGCTCCCCACGATAACCGAATCGTCCACGACCGCAGAGACAGTATCGCCGAGCAACCAATACGAAACACCATAAGGGAATGGACTATCATAAGCAGAATAAATTGTTAGACTTGTTACAGTATCTCCCGGATACCACTGCCAGGATAGAGTCCCTGGCTCTGTGATATGCACCCAGATTTCTACCATAGGCCATTCGGCTGGAACACATCCCGTTCCGTGAAGTCCGATACAATAAACCGTATCGCCAACAGAGTCGAGGTCTGTCGGCCTCGTATTGCAATATTGTGAATCGCCAACATCGAACCAATAATCGCCCGGAATAGGTGATGGTATACCATATACAACAGGATATGTGTTGGTGGTGATATGCAATCTATATTGCTGTTTCCAGTTCCAAGTGATAGTCGATGTATCATTGATTGTAAATGTTACAGCTGTCCCCGTTCCGGATGCTGGAACATCGCCTGTTCCTGTCCAGCCTGTGCAAACCCATCTTTCGCCATAATCGGTGTCCACATCGGCAGGGCTGGTGACGAATGCGGTAACTTCCGTCCCCGGTATCCACCAGCTTGTATCCGCTGGTATCGGGCTATCGTGGTCGGAAATCACAATCAGCGGAGCGAGATAATCGCACCACTTCCAGGTTAGCGTGACGGGACAATTGAGTGTAAACCTTACGGTATCATTCGATGTGCTATCCATCGTTGATAGGTCGATACATGTCTCCGCGTTGAAGAAATCCATATGCCAGCCAGAACAATACACCGTCGTACCTGTGTCAGTTGTATCGGTCGTGTGTGTTAAGAACGACCCCACAAAACTTCCCTCGGGATACCAATATGTTCCAGTATCTCCGGCGACACTGTATCCCAATATAACTTTAGCACTGTCATATTCGCTATAAACTTGTAATCTGCACTCCTTTTGCCACTGCCAGGTAATCGAACCAGAGGCATCCGCAGTGACAGTAACATAATTGTTTGTTCCAGACGATGGCACACATCCTGTCCCTGTCCATCCTATACAATGATATCGAATCCCATCGAGAGTATCGGGTTCATCATAAAGTGTAGTTGAAAGGTCAACCGATGAACCAGTAGGAACAAATAATGTTCCGGGCGGTGGAATACATTCACTTTGTCCATGCTCAGAGTATATAATAAGGGTTTCAATTTCTGCTTCATTTACCCATCTCCATGCGTGCCATGAAGCACCAGAAATAGTTCTCGTGACAGATGTTCCCCAACCAGAACCCCAACTACTGTAATATCCTACACAATACCATCCTGCATCGTAAGATGATGTGACATGAAATGTGATAGTGGTATCGTAATTGAACCAATAATCTCCGTATGGAGGTTCGGGGGAATCATAGTCACAGCCTCCACCTGTAGATGTTGTGCATTTTACAGAAACTTGAAATTGTTGTTTAAAACGCCATAGAAATGAGGTATTTGTTGTCATAGTGAATGAGACAGAATCTCCTGTTCCCTCGCAGGAATCTGATGGAACACAAGGTGCTCCAATAGAGCTCCATTTATAGCAAGTATCACGAAAAGTACCGCCAAGATTGACAATCGTATTTCCGAGTTTAACTATTGTATCTGTGGCTGGATTAACATAAGTCGTTCCAGGAGGGGGAGAGGGGGATAGCGAAGAAAGAACCCAATCTGAATATCCGGGAACGCCATCAATAACAGCGTGAATCTCGAGAATATATTGACTTCCCCAGTGCCAGTTTATTGATGATGGTTCGTCGATAAAGAATGTGGCTGTATCGTCATAACCGATTGCAGGGACAGAACCCGTGCCATCGTATCCTGTGCAATACATCCCATCGTATGGCGAAATTACAATAGCGACGACACTATCGCCGGAGGTCGCCCAATGAGCACCAACCGAAGGGTTCGGTGAACCGAGTGTATCCGGGAATGTATCGTTGTCAACCCAGAATCTATATTGGGTTAGATAAACCGCCGTAAGAGTATATGGTTGGTCCATAAATAGTTGCGTGTTCGCACAGTTCGGACAGCCGATTACCGCACCATCCGGCATCGATTGCCAATGGTCGAAAATATATCTAACCGAATCGGTATCCGTGCCATCATCGCCGAGAATAGAATCTGTGGAAATATCTGCCATAGTGCCAGCATCATACCAGCCCGAACCTGTCTGTGTAGGGACAATCGGTGTCCCCGTGTATGTTAAGTTCAATTT
>JAGHAG010000043.1 GCA_021161625.1 Elusimicrobiota bacterium | reverse complement strand
TATCAGGATTAAGGATTAAGTCGCCCCCGATTTTATCGGGGGCTTTAAGAATTAAGTAATTCATCTTTTCCATAACTTAATCCTTACTACTTAATCCTTACCACTGATTTTTCATTTGTCACCCCGCCCAGCTCCGCTAAGCGGGGCTGGGTTTTTAATTTTTAATCTTTTATGGCAGACCAAGGGTCTGCAGCTACATTATTGGCGAATAGTAATTCGCCCGCTACAATTTTTAATTTGTCATTTTTCATTTTTAATTTATTTTACCAATTAATTTTTTCAAGATTTTCTCTTGCAATTCTATCATATTTTGTGCCAATAAGTTTTTCCCAGTGGTAGATTGCATTCGTGCGATACTGCCTTTTTTTCTCACGATTTTTCTCAATCCTAAAAAGTTTCATGTATAAAACAGCAATATCCCTTCTTAAAGTTGTTGCATAGGGAAATTTTTTCAAGCCCCTTCGGTAATAGTAAAGTGCATCGTCAAGATTTTTTTCTTTCAGACACAAAATTCCCATCTTTCTGTAATCAGATTCGGATTTTAAAAATCTTACCCTTGCCATCTCCTTCCAGTATTTTTTATTGCAGAGAAAATCAGTCTCCCAAAGATAAAGCCGGGCATAATTTCGTTTGAGAAGTTCCCAGTTGTGGCAACGCATTGTGCCCTTTTTGTCTTTGTAAAAAACAAGGGCAAGAGTTCTGCCGTAACTGTCGTATTCATTTTTCGGGTCCACCACAAGCAAAACCTTCCTCCAGTTTATCATCTGTGTTGTGTATGCCATTGCCTCCCTTGCGCCCGGTTCATCCGTATCATACCCTGCTTGAGGATGGGCAATTTCTGGTGTGTCAACCCCTATCAAACGAACCTTAAACCCCTCTGTTGAAACATCTTCACCAGAAGAACCTTCAAGCCCCTCGGTTTCCACATAAATCGTATCCCCGTCGTAAACCCCGTTTACTATGCAGGAAATTGTTTTTGCAGGGACAAACCAGTTTACATAGAAAAATTTTTCTTTATGAATCTCAAAACTTCCCTTTTTAATAAGGGATTTAATTGTTGCACATCCAGAAATAAAAACTATCAAAAACAAAATTTTTTTCATCTGCTTTTCCTTAAAATATGAATTATTGAAACCGCGGAATTTTTTGCAACCTGCTGAGAAGGGTCTTTTAGAAGAATTCTCAACTTTTCAATGATAGAGGGAAGTTTTTCTTTTGGAATTTCCATATACTTTATGCATGAAACTGCTGAGTTTCTGACATTTGCATCAGGGTCATTGAAAAACCTTAAAACAAATCTGTATTTTTCCGGGAAAAACTTAAAAGTAGAGATGGCTTTTTCCCTTACAGAAGAACTTCTGTCTTCTGCAATGCTTTCAAGAATTTTTTCAGCCACTTCTCCTCTCACAGCAGCGCAAAAATCACACATTGCTCTTCTCACCCTCCAGGATAAATGCTTTCTTAAATAAAAAATTTCACAAAGTTCTTCTTCATTAAGATTAATTTTTTTCAAAATTTTCTTACTATTTTTCAAAATCTCAACAATCATATCAACCCTCTGGCTTTTAAGACCGTTAAAAAGAATTCTTGCATTACTCCAGTTTATGGGAAGTTCTGCCTCAGCATAAATTCTAAGGGCTCTTATTCTGTATTCCATTGGCACTGTGTCATCTTTTACAAAAATTGGCACATTTTCAAGAATTTCCCTGTCTTCAAGCATTACAAGAGAAAGAAAAGAGGCATTTTTAAAATTTTTTTCTTCAAGTTTCTGCTTTAAAAGTGGAATAAACTTTTTTTGGGAAACTTTTCCAAGAGCAATAACTGCTGCCTCTTTTACAAAGAAATTGCCGTCTTCAACAAGTTCTGCAATTTGCTCTCCGTATTCAGCAAGCCCCATTTCACCAAGGGCCTCAACTGCTCTCATTCTAAGATGTGGGGAAGCGTGTTTTAGAAAACCTAAAATAATGGTTGCGGTTTTTCTTTCTCTCAGTTTTCCAAGACTGTAAAGCGCACTTTTTTTTAAAAAAAGATTTGCAGAAGGTTTTTTTAAAATTTCAATCAAAATGTTCTCATAGGAAAAATCCTTTAATTCACCGAGTGCCTCAACAACTCCCCGTCTTATGTTAATAGGGATTTTTTCATCAAAAATTATTTCTTTAAGCGGTGTTATCTGTCCGGGCTCTGTCTTAAACACAATTGAATTTCCCACAACAGGTTTTGTTTTAAGTTTTGCAATTTTTTTTAAAGCAGAGGCATATTCACCAACGCCTTCCGGAGTTGAAAAAGCTCTCAAGTTTTTAAACGCAACCATTGTAATTCCCATAAGGGGGAAAATTTCCCTTTCACCCTGTCGGTTAAAACTCACAATACACCCCCTTTCATAGTCAACCGTATCATAAAATTCACAAAGTTTCTTTTCAAAAAAATAAATGAGTTCCTGCCAGAATTCATCAAAATCTTTCTCCTTCATTATTGCAACAAAATCATCACCGCCAATGTGTCCGCTAAATCCCCTGTTTATCTGGGTAAATTTTTCGGAAACAGTTTTTATAACGATGTCACCCTTAACAAATCCATAGGTGTCATTGTAGGCTTTAAAATTATTCAGGTCAAAGTAAGCAATTATGTTTTCATCCGAGCCATTTATAAAATGTTTCATAATGGCTTCTTTTATCTCGGCATTTCCAGGAAGGTCAGTCAGAGGAGAGCGGCATTTTAAAAATTCTATCTCTTTGGGGGTGAGAAGATACATATCTTCTTTTGCATCTTCTACAATGCTTTTCAGTTTTTCTTTTGGTATTTTCCTCATAATTCTGAAAAAATCTTTTGATATTTTTCTTTGAGTTTCTTATGACCTGTTTTTCTGGCAGATTCTATTAAAATTCTGTATCCTTTTCTGAAAAAGGGATTTTTTTGTATTGCTTTTTCCATTAAGGGGATGCACTCCTTAAACCTTCCTTCCATAAACAAAAAATCTGCATAATTTGTAAGAACAATAAAATTTTGCGGAGCATTTTTCAGCGCTTTTTGAAAGTGCTCATTGGCTTCCATTTTTTTGCCGAGTTTTAAAAAAGTTTTTGCAATTTTTATGTGAATTAGAGAATTTTCAGGTTCTTTTTCAAGTGCTTTTTTATACTGAATTAACGCAAGTGAAAATTTTTGCCTCATCCTCAAACGGTCGCCAAGACGAATATAATCAGAAATGGAATAAGGGAAAAAAGTGTCGGTCTTCTTCCAGTAAATAAAATCTTCAACAAAGCCCCTGTACTGCCAGTTGTTGTTTTCAAGGAGGTTCCAGAAGTCCTTTAAAAAATTTTTAAAATTTATAAAATTTTTGTTAAAACTTTTTAAAAAACCATAAACTTTACAATCCTCAAGAAATCGTGAAATTTTATTCATTCCAAATTCCTCTATAAGTTTTAATACAAAAAAGTTTACCTCTGCAAATGCACGGGAAACTTCGTCCTGACTTGAAAGAGACGGCATCCCCCTTTTGAATTTTTCAAAAGAAATAAAACCTTCCTTTTTTGCTCTTGCAAGAATGTCTTTTGTTTTTTCGCTCAATTGTGGCTTTTCACCTCGCCATATAATTTCAAAAGTTTTTGCCAGACCCTCATTTAAAAAAAGTGGTATGTTCAGTGCAGTTTTTCTTGCAATTATGTGATGGATAAACTCATGACAGACCGTATTCTGCCAGTTGTATCCATAGGGAAGTAATCGCGGGGATAGAATCATGAGCCTTCCAAATTTTGCAATTGCAACCGTTCCTGACCTGTTGAGTTCTTCTTCTGAAAGGGTTGATGCAAACAGAAACTTTTCTTTATCAGGATAAATTTCAAAAATTACATTTTTTTCTTTTATTCTGAAAAAATTGGAAACTTCCGAGGAGATTTTGTTTGAAATTTCGTCAAAAAACAAAAACATTACTTTATCCTGTGAATAAAACCTGACTGTAAAAATTCCTGATTTTTTTTCAATAAAGTTCAAGGATATTTCAGCCATTTTTTTAAAATAATTCTTCCAGTCAAAATCTGTTTTTATATCTGTGTCTTTTATTCTCTTATACGCCTCTGCATAATTTCCTCTATATCCAAGAAGCAAACTCTCAAGAAAATTTTTTTGTGCGGGGAATAGATTCTGTTCTGAAATTTCATCTGCTGCTTTTTCAAACTGATAATTTAAAATATCTCTGTAAATTTGAGAAAAATCTGCATACAAAAAGCAGGACAGGAATAAGAAAATGAAAAAAAACCTTATCATTATTTTTCCGGTTCCAGTTTTTCAATGAGTTGTGCCATTTTTTTAAATGCTTTTGCACGGTGGGAAATTTTATTTTTCTCTTCCAGAGAAAGTTCTGCAAATGTTTTTTTAAGTTCAGGTATATAAAAAACAGGGTCGTATCCAAACCCCCCTCTACCAATGGGTTCTTTTGTAATAATCCCCCTGATTTCTCCTCTTGTCTGATAAAATGTTCCATCAGGAAAACAAAGCACGCAAACACAGACAAATCTTGCTCTGCGGTCTGTTTTTCCCTGCATTTCACGAAGGAGTTTCCTCACATTGTCGGAATAACTCGCATTTTTCCCTGCATATCTTGATGAATAAACCCCTGGTGTTTTGCCAAGAGCAAAGACCTCAAGACCTGTATCATCTGAAATTGCAGGAAGTTGAGTGTGTGTGCTTGTATAAAATGCCTTTTTCTTTGCATTTTCAAAATAAGTGGCACCATCCTCAATAATTTCAGGCACATTAAATTCTTCTGCTGAAACAAGTTCAACTTTTGTGTGTTTTAAGATATCCTTTATTTCTTTGTATTTGTCCTGATTTCTGGATGCTAAAACAATTTTCATCTTAAAGTATTTTGATAACTTTTATTTGAAAGTCCTTAATTTTTCAAGTTTTTCCAATGCCTTGCCTGAATCTATTGACTTTTCCGCGAGTTTTACGCCCTGCTTAAAAGTTTTGCCTTGTTTGCACAGATTAAAGCAGCCGAAGCATTTATCAGAACAACATCTCTTCTTGCTCCTCTTTCGCCTGAAAGAACCTTTTTAATAATTTCTGCATTTGTTTTTGCATCTCCGCCTACAATTTCTTTAAGAGGTGCAACTCTTACGCCAAAATCCTCAGGTCTTACTGTGTAAACTTTTACTCTGCTGCTACTTACTTCACCAACAAAAGTGGGTCCTGTTATGCTTATTTCATCAATTGTATCAAGTCCATGGACGACAAATGCCTTTCTTGTTCCCAGATTTTTCAAAACATTTGCAATTACTTCTACAAGACCAACATCATACACACCAAGAACCTGTGCATTTGCAGAAGCAGGAGAGCAGAGGGGTCCTAAAATGTTAAAAATTGTTCTTATACCTATTTCCTTTCTGACACTTGCAACATTTTTCATCGCAGGGTGAAAAGATGGAGCATAAAGAAAACCTATTCCTATTTCCTTAACACACCTTTCAACTTTGGAAGGTGGCATTGTTATATCAATACCAAGTGCTTCAAGAACATCTGCACTGCCACACTGAGATGAGGCAGAACGGTTCCCGTGTTTGGCAACCTTAACCCCACATCCTGCAACAACAAAAGCGGTTGCTGTTGAAATGTTAAAGGTGTTTGTCCCTGAACCTCCTGTGCCACAGGTATCAAGAATTGTTTCAAGTTCCTGATTTATTTCATCACGGTCAAGTCCCACTCCACTTCTCACATCAATTTTTATCATCTTCTCTCTCATAATTTTTGCTGCGGATGTTATTTCATCAACAGTTTCGCCTTTCACTCTCAAAGCAGTAAGAAATGCTGCCATCTGTGAAGAAGTGGCTTTGCCTTCCATAATTGTCCTGAAAGCACCCATCATTTCTTCCTTCGTCAAATCATTGCCATTTACAAGTTTTAAAATCAATTCCTGAATCATTTATTCCCCCTTCTTCAGCGAACAGCGAATAGCGAATAGCGAATAGTGGATAGTGGAAAGAGGATAGAGGACAGAAAACATTTTTGATTTCACTTAATCGCTTAATCGCTATTTGCTTAATCGCTCCTGCTTTCATTTTTCATTTTTAACTTTCAACTTTTAACTTTCAATTTTTATAATCCCCCCTATTTCCCCCCCTTTTGAAAAGGGGGGAATACAAAGGGGGATTTTCCGCCTTCCGACTTCCGACCTCCGACTTCCGATCTCTGTTTTCTGGATTCCTGCTCCCCGCTTTCGCGAGGACAAATTCCGCAGGAATGACATACTACCTATCCTCTTTCCTCTATCCTCTATCCACTTTTT
>JAGHAG010000177.1 GCA_021161625.1 Elusimicrobiota bacterium | reverse complement strand
TTTATCAGGATTAAGGATTAAGTCGCTTCGTCCTTTGGACTTCGCTTTAAGAATTAAGTATTTTATCTTTCCCATTGCTTAATCCTTAATTCTTAATCCTTATCACTTTATTTTCTTGTCTCCATATCACTTTTAGTTAGTTAACAAGTCAAAAAGTTGACAAGTTGATAAGGCAAAATTCCCCCCTCTGTTTCTCCCCCCTTTTAGGGGGGAGATTAAGTAGGGGGTACTCCCCTTTTTCACTTTTCTACTTTTCAACTTTTCCACCAATCAAAAGCAAAGCAATCTTTGCAACTACATTACTATCCTCTGTCCACTATCCTCTTTCCACTTTTCTAAAGGTTACTGCTCTTCAAGTTCAAGTTTTTCAAAAAGGGCTTTGTGAACCTCCTCAGGAATTTCCTCCTCCTGAAGTTCACGGCAGAGTTGAACCGTTCTTTTAAGGGTATTGAAAATTGTTCTGCAACAGATATCCTCATCTATAAGTTTTTCAATTTCATCAAATTCTCTTAAAATTTCTTCTTCTAATTCTTCAAATTCTTTTTCAAGTTCGCTAAATTCTCTGTCAAAAAAATCCTCGGCTTCAGACATTTCTTTTTGTATTTGCCTGTCAACATACTCACAAATGTGCCTTAAAAATTCTTCAAACTCCATACCTGAACCCCAGTCCTTTAAAATAATCAGAAAGTTCTTTTCTCAAAAACATCCTTGCCCTGTGAAGGCGGGTTTTTACATTGGGAATGCTTATTTTAAGCATATCTGCTATTTCCTTATGTGAAAGTCCTTCAATATCTTTAAGCACAACAACATCTCTGTATTCTCCAGGAAGTTTTGAAATTGCCTCTTCAAGTTTGTTTTTGAGTTCCTTGTTTTCAATTGTGGCAAGCGGATTTGAAGACCAGTCAACAATTTCCTGTTTCAATTCCTCTCCACTCGCAAGAACCAGTGGTTCATCAATTGATACTGTTGGGATTTGCTTTTTCCTTTTTCTCATAAGACATTCGTTATAGGCAATTCTGTAAAGCCATGTTGAAAAACGGGACTTTTCCTTAAAATCCTTGATTTTCTTAAAAACCTGAATAAATGTATCCTGAAGGACATCGCTCGCATCCTCAGGATTTTGCATAATTCTGAGAGCAAGCGCATAAACCTTTTTTTCATATCTTTTTACAAGTTCTGAAAAAGCACTTCTGTCTCCCTGTTTTGCCAGGGAGACCAATCCCAAATCTTTTAATTTTCTATACTCCATTATTTTAGATGAATAAAATACTGAAGGGGTTTCATTTAAAAAACTTTGAAAAAAGAAATTACGAAATTTTCTTCTGCCACTCTTGAATTTCAAGTTTGAGGGTCTGTATCTGGGTTTCTATCTCGTCTTTTTCTTCCTGTCGGGAGACATTTTTCAGGGATTCTTTGAGTTCTGCGAGTTTATCCTGTTTCTGCTGAATTATGAGTTTTATCTGGCGGGTTCTGTCGTCAACAGGTCCCTCATCTTTTTTCTCTTCTTCAGGTTCTTCGGGTTTTTCTCTGTCAATTGGAGTTTCTTCTGCCCCCTCTTTTTTTTGCTCTTTTTTGGTAAGTTTTTTGAAAAAACCTTTAATTCCTCTCTCTTCCTCCTCTTCTGGCAGCTCAGAAATTTTTTTCTCTAAAATCCCTGCACCACCTGTTATTGATTGAAGTTCGCTCTCAAGTTCTGCTTTTATCAAATTCAACTCATCCTCTTTCATCTGATACATTGCCTGTAATTCAATCTGTTTTTCTCTTAACTCTGCTACCTTCTTTCTGTAAAGTTCATCCCTTTCAACAAGGGCCCTTTCATGTGCAAGGGATTGCTCTTCTAAACGTCTTTCCAGAGCAACTATCTGTTCTGTAAGCGCTTTTTTCTCTTCATCTATTTCCTTTAACCTTACCTCGTATTTTGCTTCAATGTCTTTTTCCAGATATTTCAACTCTTGTTTGAGTTGCTTGATTTCATTTTCCTTGCGTCTTAAAACCTCAGCCCATTCCCTGTCAAGATTTTTCATCTTCATTTCATATTCCTCTGCCTGTGCTTTCATCTTGCTGTTTGTCTCTTTTATCATATCTTTCAGAGATGAGATTTCGTGTTTGAGTTTTTGGATTGTCTTTTCTTTGCTGTTTAACTGGGCAATAAATCTCACCCTCTCTGCTTCTTTTTCCTTTGAAAGGGTCTCAATCTCGTTTTTCAAAACCTGTATTTGCGCTTCTGCTTTTGACCTTTCCTTTAAAAGTTCTTCGTGGGCTTCCTCCTGAACCCTGGCTATCTGCCTTTCAAGAGAAACAATTTCTCTTTCCTTTTGTTCCAGAACTGCCTCTGTATTTGCATTTAGTGTTTCTATCTTTTTTTCATAAGATTCTTTTTCTTCCTGCCTTAATCTTCTCTCCATTTCAAGATTTTTTCTAAGTGCCTCAATTTCCATCTGGAATTTTAAATTGTCCTCTTCAACAATTCTTACCTTTTCATTTACAATACCAATTTCGTTTGTAAATCGGGATTTTTCCTGTTTAAACTCTTCAAGAACCTTGTTTAAATCCTGCTGGTGTTCTCTTTTGAGTATTTCTATTTTTTCATTGAGTTGTCTTATCTCTTCGTCTTTTTCTTTTATCTGTGATAATAGTTGTTCACGTTCTTCAGCCCTCTTCTTTTTGAGATCCTGAAGAACTCTTTCCAATTCAGAAGTTAATTTTCCTGGCATATTTTAATTTACAAATTCAAAAAATTTTTTGCAAGTTTTATTTTAATTCAAATCGTATGTTTAAAATTCCCCATTGTGTGATTTTTTCGCCTTCAAGAGGAGCAAAAAGCCACCTTTTTATTGCATCAAGTGCTGCTTTGTCTAAAATATCTGAACCACTTGTTTTTTCTATTTCTGCTTTTTCTATAATCCCTTCTGAAGAAACCCAGAATTTTATTGAAACTTCCCCTGAAATTCCACCAAATTTTGCCTGTTGAGGATATTCAGGATAAACTTTTCTCAAAATCTTTCTGGCTGAAACAGGACCTGAAATTTGAAAGCTTTCTTTATCCTGAGATTCCTTAAATGAGGGGGTGTATTTTTCTGGCTCTGGCAAAGGTATTTCCGGCTCTTTGAAAACTTTTGAAATTTCAGGTTTAAGGTCATTTTCAACTGATGGTGCAAAAAAAGAAAAACTTTTTTCAGGTGATATTTTTGCCTGAGGAAGAGGTTCTCCTTCACCAGGAGACCAGACCTTAAAACTTTTTTTTGGTTCCTGCTTTTTCCTGTATGCTCTTTTAAAATTTTTTGGCAAAACAGAGGTTTCAGCCACAAGAGAAACTTCTACAAATCTCATGGGTGGAGCGAACTTTAAATGAGGAAGTAAAAGCAATAAAATTAAGTGAAAGGCAAAAGAAAGAGCAAAATCTAATTTTAAGTCATCTGTCATTTTTAATTTGTCATTTGTCATTTTTTCATTCCGAACCTGAAGGTTTGGCTATTCTGGTTCTGTTGCAATTATTATCCTCTGGGCCCCTGCTATTTTTGCCATATCCATAACTTTTACAACAAAACCATGCTGAATTTTTTTGTCTGCCTTGATTATTACAACTTTTTCCTTTGCTTTTGATAAGGTTAAATCCAGAATCTGGGGCAGTTCATTAAAATCCACCTTTGCATTGTTTACAAAAATTCCACCACCCAGAGGCATTTCTATTATTACGGTTCTTCCCAGTTCTATTTCAGACGAAACTGCTTTTGGAAGTTTTAACTTTATCCCTGGGCTTACGATAAATGTGCTTGAAAGCATAAAAAAAATCAAAAGCAAAAAAACAATGTCTGCAAGAGGAGTTGTATCTGGAAAAACAGACTTGCTTTTTCTTCTCATTTTTCTTCTCCCTTTGTAATTCTGATTATTTCATGAGTTGCAATGTCAATTTCGTTTATAAACTTGTCAACAATTGCCTCAAAGTATCTAACAAAAATAACGGTTGGTATTGCTATGAGAAGCCCTGCTGCTGTTGTAAGAAGAGCCTGTGAAATACCAGATGCAACAATTGAAGGAGAGGATGCTCCTTCTTGAGCAATATTGTGAAAAGCCTTAATCATCCCTGTAACAGTTCCTGTAAATCCTAAAAGCGTTGAGACAGATGCAATTGTTGAAAGAATGGATAGGTGCTTTTCAAGATTTGGAATTTCCCTCAATTCCTGTGATTGAAATGCCTCTTCAATGGCAGAAGGGCCTTCTTTATAATGAAGCAATCCCTTTTTTAAAACAGAGGTGAAGGGGGTGTCGTGCTCCTCACAGAGGGTTATTGCTGATTCAGGAGAGCCTGCTTTTAAGTATTCAATGATTTTTTGAAGAAGGGCTTCACTGTTGATTTTTATTCTATGATAAAACCGTAATCTGTTTATTATAAGTGCTATTGCGATGATTGAAATTAAAACAAGCAAATACATGATAAAACCGCCCTGTGTAATGTAATTCATAAAACCTCCTCTTTCACTTTAGCGAACAGCAAATAGCGAATAGTGGATATCTGTTTTACCATTTCATCAAAATTCCACCAGTAAAAACAGGTGATGAAAAACTTCTCTTGGGTGCATAAAAAACTTTATTGCTAAATATATTTATCACCTCAACAAAAATATCAAAATCTTTTCTTAAATTATAGCAAAAAGAAAAATTGGAATT
>JAGHAG010000103.1 GCA_021161625.1 Elusimicrobiota bacterium | reverse complement strand
GTCACTTAGTCACCTTGTCACTTTTACAGCAGACCAAGGGTCTGCAGCTACATTTTTGTCGCATGGTAATGCGACCGCTACAATCTTTGTCACCTCGTCACTTAGTCACCCTGTCACCTTTCTCGGCGAATAGTAATTCGCCCGCTACATTTCCGACCTCCGACTTCCGTATTCGGGGTGGGGGGACTTGAACCCCCGACCTCTTGGTCCCGAACCAAGCGCTCTAAACCTCTGAGCCACACCCCGTAAATCACCCAAAAATTCCTTAATCCCTGGAAAGCATTTTGAAAATTGTAAGGAGTTCCTTTTTTACTTTCTTTAATGTCTCTACTGCGGCTGTATCATAAGCAAAAAGGGTGGTCTGCTTTTTGTCAGTTTTTTTCTTCAAAAGTTCCTTTTTCGCCCCTGCAATTGTAAATTTCCTTTTGTAAAGAAGGTCTTTGATTTCTTCTATTAAATGAATGTGTTCTGATGTATAGCGTCTCTGTCCTGATTCTCTTCTTATAGGTCTTAAAAGTTGAAACTCCTTCTCCCAGTATCTTAAAACATGTGCTGGAACTTTTGTTATCTGGGAAGCTTCCTTTATTGTAAAATACTTCTTTGCAGGGATATAAACCATATCACCCCCCCTAAATATCCAGTTTTCTTCTATCCCCTTTTCTTCTATCAATACTTCTTTTTTCTTTTCTTCTGTCAGGAATCAGTCGTCTTTCCTTTTTCCTTTTCTCCTGTGTTAATTCAAATGGCACCGTGCATTCTATGCAATCCTTTTGTGTTATATTTCTGGATTCATTGCCATAAACACACACTGTTCCTTTGTATTTTCTAAATACACAAAATTTTAATCTGCCGTCTTTCATTCCTCACCTCCGAATACTTTTGGAGAAAGAGTAAACTTTACTACATAACGTGCAGGAACAGTCACTTTCTCTCCTGTTTTAGGATTTCTCGCTGTGTAGGGTTTTTTCAATCTAACATGAAAAGAACCAAAATTTTGAATTACAACCTTCTCTTTTCTTCTGAGAGCATTAACAATCTCCTCAAAAACCTTGTTAACAGCGTCTTTTGCCTCTGTGTGGGCGCAGGTAACGGTTGCAACTTTTTCTATAAGCTCATTCTTGTTCATATGAGCCCCTCCTCTTCACTTTTTATTGGTCTTTCCATAAGTGATTTTATCACATTTTTAAGATTTTTTCTTTTAAAAAGAATATCATAAATGCCGTTCGCAATAGGGGCTGAAATTTTTTTCTCATCTGAAATTTTCTTTACAGCAATCACTGTTGATGCTCCTTCTGCTGTTGTTTTAACTTTTTTCAGTGCTTCATTTAAAGAATAGCCTTTGCCGATTTCTTCACCTAAATTTCTGTTTCTGCTGAAATTGGAAAAACAGGTTGTTATCAAATCCCCGACTCCTGAAAGCCCACTGAAAGTGTGGAATTTTCCGCCAAGAGCAGTTCCAATCCTTATCATTTCAGCAAGCGACCTTGTTATAAGAGATGCTTTTGCATTTATTCCAAGTTTCATGCCATCACAAATTCCAGCAGCAATTGCATAAACATTTTTTAAAGCCCCCCCAAGAGCAACCCCTCTTACATCCGTATGGGTGTAAGGCCGAAGATACGGAAACAAAAAAAATTTCTGCAACTTCAATGCAAGGGCTTTATTTTTTGATGCTATTATAAAACTTGTGGGTTTTCTCTTTGCCACCTCTTCAGCGTGAGATGGTCCTGAGATAATCGCATAAGGGTGACTACCAAAAATCTCTTCAACAACGCAATCCATGGTCTTTAAAGTTTTTATCTCAATTCCCTTGCTTAAAATCACAAGAGGAATTTTTTTCCTCTGGAGCTGCATCTTTAACCTTTCAAGAACTTCCCTTACGCTTTGAGCAGGAGTTGCAACAAAAATGAGTTTTGTCCCATCAGGAATTTCAAGTTTATTTAAAATGGTAAACTTCTTCATTTTTATAAAGGGGAAAAATTCAGGATGCAGGTGTTTTAAGAAAAATTTGTATTTTTTTTCAGATTTTTCCCATAAAAAAACTTCTGCTTTCTGGGAAACAACATCCCCCACTGTTGCCCCCCAGGAACCTGCTCCAAGAATAAGTATTTTTCCAAACATTTTTAATATTTTACTTTAAGTTCTACGGTTTGTAAACCCGTTTTAGTCTCTTACTCGTAAAATCTTTGTTTTTTGGCAAACAAATTTTGCTTGCTCGATGCTAAAGGAGGTATTTCAACTATGACAAATTCTAAATCCGAAATACTAAATCCTAAATAAATTCAAATGACTAAAATCCAAATTTTCCAAACAAAGACAAAGAAGTTTGTTTTGGATTTTGAACATTTGAGTTTTGGATTTGTTTAGAGTTTCGATATTAGAATTTAGAATTTCCGCTTTATGCGGGTTAGGGCTTGCTCATTTTCAAAGTATTTTGTATTGATAAGAAGCCCCTGTGGTGGAACTGGTATACACGCACGGCTTAGGACCGTGTGGCTTTATGCCTTGCTGGTTCGAATCCAGCCAGGGGCAGAAAATAAAAGCTTTGTCAGGAGGGTGTTTTGGAAAAATTTAAAATTGAGGAAAAAACAAAAACACTAAAAATTGTGGAAATTTCTCTGGAACAAAACGAACTTAAAAACTTCTGGGAAAAGGCACTCAAACAGATAAAAAAATTTGTGAAAATTGATGGATTCAGACCTGGAAAGGCTCCGGATGAGATTATTGAAAAGAATTTCAAAAATGAAATAAAAGAGGAACTTATCAGAATCGCAACTCTTGAAAAACTTGAGCAACTTTTAAATGAAACTGAAATAAAACCTGTTTCCCCCCTTAAACTTATAGACATAAAATGGAAAGACGACTTGCCAGAAAAATTAGTTCTTGAAATAGAGGAACTTCCTGATTTTGAACCTGTTTCCTATAAAAAAATGTCTCTTTCATCTTTGAAAAAGGAAATTACAGAGGAAGATGTGACGAGGACACTTGAAAAGATGAGAGAAAATGCCTATTCTCTGGAGGAATCCCCAAAAGAAAAACCTCAAAGAAATGACTTTATAAAATATGACCTTACTGTTCTTATGGAAGAAAAACCTCTCAAGAATATGAGCGGGACAAATCTCATTGCTGAAATGAATGCAACAAAAATTCTCCCTCAACTTTGGCCTGAAATTTTAAATATAAAAAAGGGCGAAACAAAGGACATTTCCTTTATCCCTGACGAAAATTTCAAACCAAAGGAACTTGCAAACAAAAAAATTACCTTCAGAATAAAACTAAATTCAGTTCTCACAAAAAAATACCCTGAAATAAATGATGATTTTGCAAAGATGTATGGAGCAGAAAATCTCACTGAATTAAAAGAAAAAATAAAAAAGCATCTGGAAAAAGAACTTGAAATAGAGAAGAAAAAGCATCTCAAAGACCAGATTATTGAGCAACTTCTTAAAAAAAATTCACCGGAAATTCCAAAATCTTTGCTTGATGAAGAGAAAAAAGCAATTTTCAACAACCTGAGACAGAGATATCCTGACATTGACGAAGAAAAAATCAAAGACGAAGTTGAAAAAGTAGCAAAACAAAACCTCAAATCCTCAATAATTCTCGGTAAAATCGCACAGAAGGAAAATATATCTGTATCTGTTGAAGAAGCAAAAAATCTTCTCACAAAAGAGGATGATGGACACACACTTCAAAAAATCAAAAACATCTTATTGACGGAAAAGGTTTTTGATTTTATAATAAAAGAAGCCAAAATTAAATAAGGAAATAAAAATGTTTGAAAAAAATTATCTGGTTCCGATTGTTGTAGAGCAGACAGAAAGAGGGGAAAGGGCTTATGACATCTATTCTCGTCTTCTTAAAGAAAGAATTATATTTTTAGGTGCTCCCATTACTGACGAGGTTGCAAACATTGTAATTGCCCAGCTTCTTTTTCTTGAAGCAGAATCAAGCGATAGGGAAATCTCCATTTACATAAACAATCCTGGTGGGATTGTTACAAGCGGTCTTGCAATAGTTGATACAATGAGATTTATAAAATGCCCTATTGCAACTTATTGTCTGGGGCAGGCAGCATCAATGGCTGCAATAATTCTTGCCTGCGGAACAAAAGGGAAAAGGAAAGCACTTCCCAATGCCAGAATCATGATTCACCAGCCCCTTGGCGGGGTTCAGGGACAGGCAACAGACATTGGAATTCAGGCAAAGGAAATTTTAAGAATAAAAAAACGCCTTAATGAAATTCTTGCTGAAGTCACTGGACAAAAATTAGAAAAAATTGAAACTGATACAGAAAGAGATTATTTTATGACTGCTGACGAAGCAAAAGAATACGGAATTATTGACGAAGTAATAAAGACAAGAAAATAATGTTAGAAACCTATCCCCTTATTGCAATTAAAGACACTGTAATTTTTCCTTACAGCAGAATACCGATTTTTGTTGGAAGAGAAATTTCACAAAGAGCACTTCTTGCTGCACTTGAAAGGGATAAAAAAATTTTCTTTGTTACACAAAAAAATCCTCAAATAGAAATTCCAAAAGAATCAGACCTTTATATCGTGGGCTGTATAGGAAGCATTATTCAATCAATCAAAGAACCTTATGACGGATATAAAATTCTTGCAGAAGGTCTTGTAAGGGCAAAAATCAAGCAGTTTTACATGGAAAGTTATTATCAGGCAGAAGTTATCCCTGAACCTGTGAAATATATAAGCAATCAAAAAACAGATGCGATTTTTTCAGTTCTTATTGAGGAATTTAAAAAATTTGCAGAAGTTGCTGCAAACATACCAAAAGAAATTCTTGAAGATATTATTTCACTTTCAGACCCTATAAAAGTCATCTATCTTGTTGCCACCTATCTTCCTGTCAATGTCAAAAAAAAGCAGAAACTTCTTGAAGAATCCAACATTGAAAAACTCATAATGTCTCTAATTCAGGAAATTGCAAGGGAAAGAGAATATCTGCTTGTAAAAAAAGACATAACTGAAAAAGTCCACAAAACCATTCAGAAAAATCAAAGAGAGTACTTCCTTTCAGAAGAAATGAAAGCAATTGAAAGAGAACTGGGTAAGGGTTCTGAAAACAAAGAATACAATCAGTATTACCAGAAAATTAAAAAGGCAAAAATGCCGAAAGCAGTTGAAAAAATGGCTCTGGATGAGCTTCAAAGACTCACAAAAATGATGCCTTATTCACCTGAGGCAACAGTTGTAAGAACTTATCTGGACTGGCTTGTTGCAATGCCATGGCAGATAAAAACCGAAGACAAATTAAACATACGGGAAGTAAAAAAAATCCTTGAGGAGGACCACTGGGGATTAAAAAAGCCAAAGGAGAGAATTTTAGAATATCTTGCGGTCTGTAAATTGAACAAAAAAATAAAGGGTCCCATTTTATGCTTTGTAGGGCCACCAGGTACAGGAAAAACCTCATTTGCAAAATCAATCGCCCGTGCAATTGGAAGAAATTTTGTAAGAATTTCTATGGGTGGAGTGCGAGATGAAGCAGAGATAAGAGGACACAGAAGAACATACATAGGAGCAATGCCTGGAAAAATTATTCAGTCAATAAAAAAGGCAGGGTCAAAAAACCCTATTTTTCTGATTGATGAGATTGACAAAATCGGTGCAGATTTTCGGGGAGACCCTGCAGCAGCTCTTCTGGAAGTCCTTGACCCTGAACAGAACAATTCTTTTCAGGACCACTATCTGGATGTACCCTTTGACCTTTCTGATGTGATGTTCATTACAACTGCAAATACAACCTATTCAATAATTCCTGCACTGAAAGACAGAATGGAAATCATTGAGTTTCCAAGTTATACTGAAAACGAAAAGGTAAAAATCGCAAAAAATTTTCTGATACCAAAACAGATTAAAGAAAATGGGCTTGAAAAATTTAAAATCAATTTTACTGAAGACGGTATTTTAAAAATAATTCGTTCCTATACTCAGGAAGCAGGTGTCAGAAATCTTGAGAGGGAAATAGCAAATGTCTTAAGAAAAATTGCGAGAGATGTTGTTGAGAAAACAAAAAATAACAAAAAAATCACCGTTGATGAAAAAACTGTCAGAAAATATCTCGGTTATGAGAAAATCATAAGAGATGAAGGGAAAGCAAATGACACAGGGGTTGCCTGTGGACTTGCCTGGACAGAAGTTGGAGGTGAAGTTATTCTGGTTGAAAGTGTTCTTATGAAAGGAAAAGGAAACATAATACTTACAGGACATCTTGGCAATGTGATGAAGGAATCTGCACAGGCAGCGGTCTCTTATATCCGTTCCTGTGCAAAAGAGTATAAAATTCCTGAATACTTCATAAAAGACAAAGACATACACATCCATGTTCCTGAAGGCGCGATACCAAAGGATGGACCTTCAGCAGGAATTACAATTGTTGTCTCTCTTCTTTCTGCAATTTTAAACAAACCTGTCAAAAAAGACATTGCAATGACAGGTGAAATAACTTTGAGTGGCAGGATTTTGCCTGTAGGTGGAATTAAGGAAAAAATTCTTGCCGCAGTCAGAGAAAAAATTAAAAAGGTCTTTATCCCAGACAAAAACAAAGGCGAACTTGAAGAAATAAAGGAAATCCTGCCGGACCTTCTTAAAAAAATAAAAGTTGTTCCTGTAAAAAAAATTGACGAAGTTGTAAAAGAAGCAATACAGTGGAAAGAGGAAAGAAATTTGTAGCTGCAGACCCTTGGTCTGCGATAAAATATATGGAGACGAGAAAGTAAGGTGACAAGGTGACTAAGTGACAAGGTGATAAAGTGATATGGAGATATGGAGACAAGAAAATAAAGTGACAAGG
>JAGHAG010000034.1 GCA_021161625.1 Elusimicrobiota bacterium | reverse complement strand
TTTCTATTTACTGTTATCTGTGGAACAATTCCCAGTCGCAGAAAGGCAACGGTTAATCCCTCAAGCAAAAACCTTTTCGAAACAAAAATTTGAATCCTGTTTTCTGCAAATGTTCCATCTCCATCTGTCACTCCAGCAATAAAATTAAAAAGAGATTTCTCATCCAATGACAAAATCCACTTTACCATATTTTGTCTGATATTCTCAAATGTAGCAGCCACCTTTCTTTTATTGGAAATAAAATCTTTTGCCTTCCCTTCAATCTTTCTTCCATTAATGTATCCGCAAGAAACTCTTTCCCTCTCGCTCACTTCTATATCAAAAATATCTTTAAAATATTTTTTCACAGTATTCACAAATTCCTTCTTACATTCATCATCTTTCTGAATAAATGTCACATTTCCTTTTGTTCTTCTCAATTTAACATATCCATCAGTAAAAATCGCTCCTGCAAGATAGGCAAGTTTTTCATCGTTTTTATTACTACTAAACTTTCCTGGTATCTGTTCTGGTATAATCACAAACTCTCCACTATCTATTATTTTTTCAATCTCTTTTTTTACCAATTCTCTCCCTTTACAAGTAAAAAACTTATGGTCAGGCGTTACTCTCAAATGATCATCCTTCACTCTATTTGTTTGCGAGGGGATAATCTTTATCACATTAGAAACTCTTTTACCTGCTGCAATTATCTTCTTCCACACAAATCTGCCCTTTTTATCATCAAAGGAAAGAATAGAAAGTTTTTCTCCCTTCTTAAACTTTTCAAAGACTTCTTCAACTGCATAAAAACCATCAGAAAGCAAAACTTTTGTTCCTGCAGCAATACAGGTCATTCCGCCACGGGCTGTTAAAATTCCTCTGGCAACAGCCATTCCACCTATATCCTCAGGGGAAGTTTCAATTCTTACAAGAAGTGTTTGAGGATATTTTTTTGCATCATCTGCAAAAAATACAACCTGCCCTGTTGCAGCGCCCGGTGATGCATTCAACCCCTTGCTTAAAAGCCTTCCTTCCTTTTTTGCCTTTTCAATATCATCTGTGTCAAAAATTGGAGCAAGAAACTGTGTGAGACCATAGGGGTCTATTCTCTTTATTGCATCCTCTTTTGTGATTAGTTTTTCCTTGACCATTTCATAGGCAATTCTCACAGAGGCAAATCCTGTTCTCTTTCCGTTTCTTGTTTGAAGAAGAAAAAGCCTTCCTTTTTGAATTGTAAATTCTATGTCCTGCATATCGTGATAGTGCTTTTCAAGTTTCTGATAAATTTCTACAAGTTCTTTATAAACTTCGGGAAATTCTTCTTCAAGCGAAAGCTGGGATGGGTCTTTTTTGCCTGCTTTGTTTATTGGCTGCGGTGTCCTGATTCCTGCCACAACATCCTCACCCTGAGCGTTTTTAAGATATTCTCCAAAAAATTTTTTCTCCCCTGTTGCAGGGTCCCTTGTAAAGGCAACACCTGTTGCTGAGTCATCACCCATATTTCCAAAAACCATTGCCTGAACATTCACCGCAGTCCCCCAGTCATCTGGAATTCCATTTATCTGACGATATTTTATTGCCCTTTCATTGTTCCATGAATCAAAAACCGCTTTTATTGCCTCTTCCAGCTGTTTTCTGGGATTCAGAGGAAAATCCTTTCCTGTTTTTTCTTTGACAAGTTTTTTAAATTCACCAACAAGATACTTCAAATCATCAATGGTAAGTTCTGTATCGTATTTTATTCCCTTTTTCTTTTTCAGCTCCTCAATTATAACTTCAAACGGGTCGTGTTCTTCCTTGGAAGGCCTGACCTTTAAAACCACATCACCAAACATCTGTATAAATCTTCTGTAGCAGTCCCACGCAAACCTTTCATTCCCGCTTAATTTTGCAAGACCTTCCACTGTTTTGTCATTTAAACCAAGGTTTAAAACCGTGTCCATCATTCCTGGCATTGAAACACGGGCACCGCTTCTCACAGAAACAAGAAGAGGTTTTTCAGGGTCTCCAAATTTAAGTCCCATTTCTTTTTCCACGAGTTTTAAGTTCTTCCAGACCTCATCCATAAGTCCCTTCGGCATTTTTTTTCCACTTTTGTAAAAATCAAGACAGGTCTGGGTTGTTATGGTAAATCCTGGTGGAACAGGAATTCCTATCCTTGCCATTTCTGCAAGGTTTGCGCCCTTCCCTCCTAAGAGATTCTTCATTTTTGCAGAACCTTCTGCCTTCTTCCCGACAAAGTGATAAACTCTTTTCATAACATCCCCCTTTTATCAACTTTTTCCTTATATTTTATTACCAAATCCACTTTTTCTGTGCAAGTGGAATGTGTATTTGTTTATAACATAGCAACAATAGGGATGAGTAATGAGTAACGAGTAATGAGAGAAGAATAATGGTAGGCGCAATCTTTAGATTGCGTATAAAACGCAGGATAAATCCTGCGGCTACCAAATATCTTTTACGTCTTACTTCTTACGCCTCACGCTCTATGGCAGGCAACGTGATGCCCTCCACCTA
>JAGHAG010000166.1 GCA_021161625.1 Elusimicrobiota bacterium | reverse complement strand
TCATTAAAAGCATTTTTCAGTTCAATTTTTAAAATTTTCGGGATATCATTTTTGCGAGATTTTATCCTGAATTCAAAATTCTCGTATGGTCTTAAATCTGCACCATTGAGTTTGAGGTAATAACCATTGTAAGAGGCAGGAGTTTCTTTATAATGAAGGCGGAGAAAGGAGTTTTTGCCTCTTTTGATAATTTTTGCCTGACAGAATTCACTGTTGTCTTCGGGGTCCTTTTCCCAAACATTGCAGATACCACCAAAGTTATTTATGTTTTCCTTTTCAAAGTCAATTAAAGTAAATGAAACTTCTGCATATCCAGTTGCTACAAGAAAAATAAAAGAGAGAAAAAATTTATTCAGCACAGATATCGTCTATGTAAATGGTTCCCATTTTGGGCTGGCACAGAATATCTGAAAAGACAAAAACCAGTTCGGTGATTTTTGACAGGTCAAGTGAAGGAGAAAAATCTTTTAGAGGAATTTCCACTTTCTGCCACTCGGAAGTTATTCCTGAAAGTGTGTAGGAACCTTTCTCTCCTTTCTGATTTTTTAATTCAATTTTTATGCAGTCAGGATAACCATTGAGTTCGTCTCCTTTTATCCAGAGAGTTAATTTTCTGTAATTGGATAAATCTGCACCCTGAAGTTTCATCCACAGTCCGTTGTAAGCAGGATTTTGGGAATCAACGTCGTAGGATAGTTGAAGCACATTTCCCCCTCTGCCATTTACAATGGCTTCCTCACAGAATTGTGTTGTGTCATTCGGATCCTTATTCCACGAGCCGAATTCTCCACCCAGTGCATTCATTCTTTGAGTTGAGTTAAAATCACAGATTAAAAGTTTTTCTGTTTTTGAACAGGCAAGCAGAACCAGAAAAATGCAGACAAGAATTTTTTTCTGCATAGGACCTCCTTTTCTTTAAAGAGTAATTTTTTTATTACCATTGATGGTAATACTCTCCTTTTGTATCTGTCCCATCTTCGTCAACCCACACTTCTCCTCTATCAGGCCAGTAGTTCCAACCTCCCTGAGCTGCCGCGGCCTCAAGGTCGCCGACTTTACTCCAGCCGTTCCAGTCAGTTACCTGATTTCCAGGCATTGGGCCATCTCCAACTTTTTCGTAAGGCACAGCACTGGTACCGGCTTCTGTGAAACCAAGATAATTTTGATTTTTTAGTTCACCCAGAGCAGACGGATAATACCCCTCGTTTGAGGAATAGTAAATACTTAATGCACTTCTCATTGCCCCGAGGTTTCCTTTTGTAACCGCTTCATTTGCCTGTCTGATTAGATTTGCAAATTTTGGAATTGCAACTGAGGCGAGCAATCCTATTATTGCAACCACCATCATTAACTCAATCAGGGTAAATCCTTTTTTCTGATCATTCATTTTTAATATAAATCCCCGCTTCTTTTTTTACGCCTTCTTTTTCAATCTGGATTAAATAAACACTTGTGGGCAATTTTTGTCCTCTGTCAACACGTCCATCCCACTGAATTTCATAGGTCCCTTTATTGTGAAATTCATTTATCAGGGTTTTTACAGCCTTTTTTTCCGGTGATTTTAATACCTTGAGTTTTACAATTCCTGGCGATTTTACTTTATAAATTAGTGTTATAGGTTTCTCATCTGAATACCGAAAGATTTTGTTTTTTATAAATAATTTTACAGGGGAATTATCTCTGGGTTTCAGATTAAGAAAATTCCACTGAGAAGCAATGCCTGTTAAATGAATGAAAACCAGCAAAATCCCACCAGAAATTGCAAGGAACCCAGGTCTTTTTGCTTTTTGATGAATTGCAATAATTCCACAGATACAGGCAAGAGATGCAAAAAGAACAGGTTTAAGGAAAATACCTGCAAGCAGAAAAATTAGGGAAATATAAGCAAATGCGCTTTTGCTTTCCATTTTTCTTATCTCTTTTTTTTCTATTTTTTCTTCTTCCTCAATTTCTTCTCTTGAAAGAATTGCGTTTAAAATTTTTACTGACTCAGATGCTTCCTCTTCAAGAAGCAGGGTTTTACAGATTTCAAGGGCACTGTCAAAATCTTCCTTTAAATAGCAATCCCATGCCTGACGGATTATTTTTTTCAAATCTTTTTCAGTTTTTTCTACTGGATTTTTCTGTGGAGATGTAAGTGCCATATTTATAAGTTCTTCCACTTCAGCATCATTTCCAAGATTTCTTAAAAAAAGACCTATTTCAAGCGTTCTTTGAGGTGTCCCCTGTGCAAGTTTTTCTTTTGCCTGACGTATTTTTCTATTTTTTATGTTTTCAATCAATGTTTTTATTTTTTCCCCCCATTTTCCTTTTATCTGTTTTAATTGAGGCAGTCGTTTTACTTTGGAATCTTCAAAAATTTCCTTAAATCTCAATGCATAGTTAATTCTTTTCAGCAAGAGGTTCTCATCAAAAGGGATATTAAAATAGCCAAATGTTCCCTCTTTTGATGCTGCATTTCCAGCAAGATTTTTATCAACACTTGTAATTATAATAAATGGTGGCGGGGCAGGTGTTTTTTTAATTTCCTGAAGAAATATAAAACCATCCATGTCAGGAAGTTTAATATCGGTAATAACAAGGTCAACCGGTTGAGGTTTTTTTAATTCTGCAAGTGCTTCTCTTCCTGTCTTAAATAAAGAGATGAGTTTAAAACCGTTTTGTTTTAAAAAAACCAGTGCTTTTTGTGGACCATTACCGACAAGGATTATTCTTTTATTCATTTGCTTTTCCTGTGGATTGTCTTATTATAATCTGATGAGGCAAAATAATTTCTCTATTGAGTTTTTCTTTATTTAGAAAAGAAAGCATTATTTTCATTGCCATCTGTCCCATTTTTTCAAATGGCTGATTTACTGTTGTGAGAGGCGGGTTCAGGTAGGGGGAGATGTTTATATTATCAAACCCAGCCACAGAAACTTTTTCAGGGACAGGAATTTTTAATTCTGCAAGTGCTTTAAGAACTCCTGCTGCCATGAGGTCATTTTCTGCAAAGATTGCTGTTGGGGTTTCTGTTTTTGAGGAAAAAAGTTTTTTTACTACCGCATAGGTTGTTTCAAGTTGAAAATTTCCCTGTAAAATCCAATGTTTTTTTAAAGGAAGATTTTTTGTCAGCAGAAATTTTTTATATGTTTTTAATCTTTCAATTGCGTTTAGTGAATTTTTTACCCCCATAACTATGGCAATTTTTCTATGCCCCAGATTATAAAGATGGGTTAAAATTTCCTGGGTTGCCTGCACGTTGTTTATATCAATTCTTGGCGAGTTTTTATATTTTGCATTTATAAGAACAAAGAATTTTTTATTCTTTTGCAGAGTTTTCAAAACAGGAGTGTTTACTGGTGGGGCAAGAAATATAGCCCCACAGATTTTCTTTTCAGCAAAAAGTTTGGGGATTTTATCTTTTTCTGCAGAAACGAGCAGAAGTGAAAAATCAGTTTTTTTTATTTCAGCGCTTATTCCTTTAAGAACTTCCATAAAATAGTAGGAACTGGTTGAAAAATTTTCAGGAATTATAAGGGCAACGGTTTCCACGGTTTTTTTACTTAAATTTCTTGCAAAGAAATTCGGGGTATAGTTGTATTTTTGGATTACGGCAAGCACATTCTGGCGGGTTTTTTTGTGTATATGGGGAAAATTGTTTATAACCCTTGAAACAGTGGCTGTTGAAACCCCACATTCCTGTGCAATTTCTTTTATGTTCATATCCTCACCTATTGTAAACGTTTACATATTTTAAAAAAGTAAGAAGATTTTGTCAAGAGGCATTGTATTTATTTGTAATATTTGTGGCAAAATCCTCTTTCCACTATGGCTCTGAGGCTCTGTGTCGCTATGGTCGAATATCTGATAACTGACTTCTGATAGATATTTTTTTAAGGTTAACCCCACCCAGGCCTCTAAGCAATATGATTTTAATCCGCATTCACCCTTCTCCAAGCATTCTCATATCACTTTAACTTTATCTCTCATGCATAGAGGGCTGGGCGGCACTGCGGGGTTAAACGTTTAACCTTTGGCAGGGCAGGAAGGAATATGAGAAAGCAGGAAGTTAACTGCATATTTTATATAAAAGTTAAAATATCAATAAATTCCAATTACCCCCTTGACAAATTAGTAATCTCAAACTATAATTGTAATAGTAAGAGGTGAATATTGGGTAAAAATAAAAGCATTTTTACCACGCAGGAAGTAGCGGAGTTACTTTCCTGTGATTTGACGACCGTAATAAAATGGGTTAATTCTGGAAAACTCAATGCCTACAAAACACCGGGCGGACACAGGCGCATAGAAAAGAGCGAACTTCTTAAATTCATAAAAAAATACAATCTTCCGTTTCCAGAGGAACTTAAAGAGGAAAACAGAATTCTTATTGTTGATGATGACCCTGAATTTGTTGAAATTGCAAGGGGTTATCTGAAAGAAATCAAGGATGCAAAAATTGAAGTTGCCTCGGATGGATTCAGTGCAGGTGAAAAGGTTATCTCCTTTAAACCCCATCTTGTTATTCTTGATATAAAACTTCCAGGGCTTGATGGATTTGAAGTATGTAGAAACATAAAGTCAGATGAGAACACCTCTCAAATAAAAATTATTGCAGTAACTGCCTATGATTCACCTCAAGACAAAAAGAAAATTCTTGAAAGCGGGGCTGACCATTATTTTTCAAAGCCACTTGAAAGAGGGAAATTTTTAAACACAGTTGAAAAACTATTGAGTTAATGGAAAATTTTTTTAATTTTAGAATTGGTGTACTTTTTTTAAAAGTAGCAAGTAGACAGCACACTTCTCAAAATAGTTCAAAGTTCATAGAGAATAGCGGTTAGAAAGATGAGAGTAAAAAATTATCAGGAACTTAAGATTTGGCAGAAAGGAATGAATCTCGCAATATTGATTTATAAAGTTTGCGAAAAACTTCCGTCCAGGGAAAAGTTTGGTTTAATGAGTCAGATGCAGCGGGCTGCTATTTCAATTCCAGTGAATATCGCAGAAGGTTGGAGCCGAAAGTATACAAAAGAGTTTATACAGTTTTTACGGATAGCGTTAGGTTCGCTCGCAGAAGTGGAAACGTTGATTATATTGTGTGAGAATTTGAGGTATTTAAAGAGGAGAGAAGTGGTAGAGGCAAGAGGACACATCAATGAACTTCAAAAAATGATTTATGTAATGGTTAAATCTCTAACCTCTCGTCTCTAATCGCTATGAACTGGAGGTATTATGACAAGTGCAAGAAGAATTCGTCTTGAAAAAGGACTTTTGAAAGTTGGTGAGGTTGCAAAAGAAGCAGGGGTAAGACCCTCAACCGTGAAATTCTACACAGAGCAGGGGCTCCTTGAAGTTGCAGATTACACAAGAGGCGGATATCGTCTTTATGACAGAGAAAAAACCATCAGAAGAATTATTGCAATTCGCCAGATGATATCCCGCAGAATTCAGCTTTCAGATTTAAGGATTTAAGGAAAAATTTTTTAGATGAGCACTATTAAGTTAAACGTTTAACTAAAGAGGAGGGAAAAATGAGGAGGTGTAGATTTGTTCTTAAAATTGTTTATTGTTTGTTTTTGTTTTTTTACTTTGTTGCTTTTTCCAGTGCTGAGGATGTTGAAGTAAAACTTACAACAAATAATGGAAATACAAAATTTGCAATTCAGGACTCTGACGGAGCAAATGTTGCAACAGTTGATTCAGATGGAAACGCAATTTTTAACAAAGTTATGGTTGGAACGAATACAACAAACGCTACATTGGAAGTTGCAGGAAACTCTGACCAGTTTGTAATCAGGGAAAAAGATGGCCCTGCAGATGAAAAACTATGGTTAATTAAAGCAGATTCAGGGAATTTAGATATTATCATGCCTGATGATGGCTGGACCACATGGCCAGTAGCGTTAGAGATTACCCGAACAGGCACTACCATTGATGGATTCAAAACTTACGGTAATTTTTACATTGGTGGAAATACATCCCGTTATATTTATGATGATTCAACAAATTATGCAACAAGATTTTCTTCGCACGT
>JAGHAG010000170.1 GCA_021161625.1 Elusimicrobiota bacterium | reverse complement strand
GGATTTAGAATTTAGAATTTGATAATATGGATTATCATTTTACATTTTGCAGTTTGAGTTTTAAATTTCTATTAGCGAGCATATTTCTATTCACTGTTTCCTCATTACTCGTTACTCATTACTCACTATTCGCTTGCATTCGTGTCATTCGCTGAACAGAAATTGATGGGAAAAGTTGAGAAATTTTAACCTGGCAGGTTAAATTTACTTTTCATTGAACATTTTATATTATATAGGGTCAAAAGGAGGTTGCATATGAAGGATAGAAAAGTTATTTTAATTGCTGCTGTTTGTGGTGTAATTGCGGTTCTTTTAATCCAGACCTTTTTAAGCAATGTTGAGAAAAAATACAAAGTAGGAGCAGAACCTGTCAATGTGCTTGTTGCAAAGGGCTATATTCCAGAAGGAACGCTTCTTACAGAATACATGGTTGAAATAAGAAGAGTCCCGAGAAATTTTCTTTCACCCGGGGCGCTTACAGATTTGTCCCAGCTTGTAAATGAGCAGGGGATGTATGTAAATGCAACCCTTGTTCCCATTCTTGAAGGAGAACAAATAACCTCCACAAAATTGACACAGCCCGGTAAAGAAACAGGGCTTTCAATTATAATTCCAGAGGGACACCGCGCAGTTTCAGTTGAAATAACAGATGTCTCAGGCGTTGCAAAACTTATAAAGCCCGGGGACCATGTTGATGTCATAGGCACAAATGAATTTATCATAAAATACAAGCCGGTTATAAAGACATTTTTACTTTTTCAAAATGTTCTTGTTCTTGCGGTTGACCAGCAGATAATGGGGACAACAATTGTTCCAGAAAAACAATCCGAAGGGGAAGGGGAAGAAGCAGGAATGCTTGGTGGGACAGAAGAGGAAATAGAGGAAAGAATCCCAACCGTAACACTGGCTCTTTCTCCTCAGGATGCTTTAAAACTGGTTCATCTTGCAAATTCTGGAAAAGTTCAGCTTGCTTTAAGACCAATTGGAGAAAAAACAATTGTTCCTCTGAAAACAATAGAATCTGAAGACCTCGTTCACTGATGGGAAGAGTTGTAACTGTAATAGGATGTAAAGGTGGTGTGGGGCAGACAACTTTTGCCTGCAACCTCGCAATTGCTTTGAAAAATCTTGGCAAAAGGACAATGCTTCTTGATTTTAACACAGGCCTTCTCGGTGAAGTTGCCTTAATGCTTCAGATTTCAGTTGATAAAACTCTTGTGGATTTGCTTCCTGTTATGGAGCAGATAAACCCTGAATTTTTAAAAGGTTTTGTCACGCGCCATTCCACAGGTCTTGATTTTCTAAGCTGTGCCACAGAAAAAAAGCATGTTTCAAAGATAAAACCCTCTCACATACAAAAAGTTATTGATGCTTTTCAAAGCGGTTATGATTTTGTGGTGATAAATCTCGGAAGAGGTTTTACAGATGTTCAGCTTGCTGCTTATGATTCTTCTGACCTTGTATTTCTCCTCTTTGCACCTGAACTTCTTTCAATTTTTCACACGCAGAAAATCATAGAGGGATTTATAGAGCATCATTTCCCACCTCAGATGATAAAACTTGTTTTAAATAAAAGCACGGTAAAAAATGCGCTTCCTCTGACACAAATTTCCGATTATTTAAAGCAGGAGATTTTCTGGGACCTGCCATATGATGCAGAGATAATTTTTGAATCCATAAACAAGGGTGTCCCTGTTATTGTAAATTCACCGAAGTCAAATTTCAGTAGAAGAGTTTTTGCCCTGGCTCAAAATCTCGTTTACGCAGAAGAAGAAGGGGAAAAGGGCAAGGGAATTTTCGCTGGTATAAGGGAAATGCTTTCCCGTGCAAGAAGAGATTATGTAAAAAAAGAAGAAGAAAAAATTGATGAAGAAAAACCATCTCCTTTAAGTTTCTATGAGGAATTAAAGGAAAGAATTTACAAAAAACTTGTTGAAAGAATTAAAGAGAAACAGCTGGATATTTCAGGCATAAAAACAGCCGAGGAAGAAGAAAGTATAAGAAAGAAAATACAGAAGGAACTTGATATAATTCTCGCCGAGGAGGGCAAGGACCTTTCAAGCAGGGTTGATAGAATTCGTCTGACAAAAGAAATCATAGACAGGACCCTTGGTCTTGGACCCATTGAGGATTTTTTGCGAGACCCCACAATTACAGAAGTTATGATAAATGGACCTGCAAAAATTTATGTTGAAAGAAATGGAAAAATTTCACTCACAAACAAAAGATTTTCATCTGTTGATGAACTTATGAATGTAATACAGAGAATTGTTATTCCTCTTGGAAGACGTGTTGATGAGGCATCACCAATGGTTGACGCCCGTCTTCCTGATGGTTCCCGTGTAAATGTCATAATTCCGCCTCTTTCTCTTGTTGGACCAACTGTTACGATAAGAAAATTTGAAAAGGAACTTTTTACTTTTTCTGATTTGATTCACATGGGTTCAATAACTGCTGAAATTGTGGAATTTTTAAGGGTTTGCGTTTTGTTGAGAAAAAACATAATTATATCCGGAGGAACAGGAACAGGGAAAACAACTCTTTTAAACATTGTTTCAGGATTTGTGCCCCGGGATGAAAGAATTATCACAATTGAAGATGCCGCAGAATTAAGGCTGCCTCAGGAACATGTAATTTCACTTGAAGCAAGACCCCCGAATATAGAAGGTAAAGGTCAGGTAACAATAAGGCAGCTTGTGATAAATTCTCTGAGAATGAGACCTGACAGAATTGTTGTTGGTGAATGTCGTGGTGGTGAAGCGTTAGATATGCTACAGGCAATGAATACAGGTCATGATGGTTCTCTTACCACAATTCACGCAAACAGCCCGCGGGATTGTCTGACACGTCTTGAAACGCTTGTTTTAATGGCAGGCATGGATTTACCTGTAAGTGCTATACGGGAGCAAATTGTTGCAGCAATTGATATAATTGTCCAGTTGAGCAGATTTTCAGACGGTTCAAGAAAAGTTGTAGAAGTTTGCGAAATAACAGGAAGGGAACAGGACAACATTGTAATGAGCACCCTTTTTAAATTTGTTCAAACAGGTCTCGGTGAGAAAGGCAAAGTTCAGGGCAGATTTGTCCCAACAGGTGTTATGCCAACCTTTATAGATGAACTTAAAGCAAAAGGTATTGTCCTTGATTTGAATATTTTCAGAAGAAAGGAGGACATAAATGCGTAATGCGTTTTTCTTTTTTGTTTTAATTTCTATTTTAATTTTCTTTGGTTGTAGTGACCAGAGAATTGTTTTTAAAGGGGAAGTCCACAGGGGCGAAATCACATATCAGTATCGGATTTCAGGAGACACCACATCTGGAGTTGTTGAGGTCCTTGTGGATATTGGCCCATGGTCTGGTTGTTATGTAAAAGAAATTGACCATGAGGAGTTTGCTCTGACGGATTCAAATGGAAGATACACCCTTGAAATAGATGTCCCGAGAAAACTCGGCTATCCTTCTCCTGAAGAGTTTACCCTTCAGGCATGGGCACCATCAGGAGCGGTCGCAAGAAATGAGAAAATTGAATACTATGTTCATGCAAGGCCAGGAGAAACAGTTCAGGTAAGACCTTTTCTTCTAACCTATCACACCCATGAGGAGATTGAGGAAGAATGATTTTAATTTTGCTTAAAACATTAATTGCTTTTCTGTCATTCGGGATTGTTTATTTTATTGTAATTAAAATTGCACAGGATTTGGAGAGGAAAAAAGAGGCAGAGAAAGAAAAACCAAAAAGAGTTTCAGGGGTTTTAAATTTATTTGATGTTCTTGAAAGGGCACCAAATTCCCCGAAGGCAAAAAAGATAAAATTGATTTCTCTTTTGATTTTTTTTGTTTTTGGAATTTTTCTGACAAAAACAATTCTTTTTTCTCTAATTCTTGGGATGGCAGGTTTTATTTTACCGCAGGCTATTGCAAACTTAAGGAAGGAAAGAAAGGCAAAGAGAATTGACGCCCAGCTTGCAGACGGGCTTGTTTTAATTGCAAATTCACTCAAGGCAGGGATGAGTTTTCCCCAGACACTTGAAGTTATGGCAAGACAGGGAACACCTCCTCTTTCAAAAGAATTTGAAGAGGTCTCAAGAGAACTTAAAATAGGTGTTCCTATGGAAAAAGCCCTTTTTAACCTTGCTGAAAGATGGCCTGAAATTCCCAATTTGAGGATTGCAGTTATAGCGATAAATATTGCTCAGGAAGTCGGTGGGAACCTTGCAGAAACCCTTGCACGCCTGAGCGAAACAATGAGAAAAAGAAAGGAAATTCAGGGAAAAATTAATGCTCTGACAACGCAGGGAAAAATTTCAGGAATTATTACTGCAATGACTCCTGTTGCCCTTTTTGTTTTTATTTACTGGATGAACCCTGATGTGATGTCCCCAATGATAACAACAACAATGGGAAATTTGATGCTTGTGGTAATTGCTCTTTTGATTTTTAGTGGTTTTATGGTGATAAGGAAGATTGTAAACATAGATATATGATTTACACAATTTACATTTCAGTTTTTTTGACCCTGTTTTTGTTGATAGTCGGCATTTTTAGTAAAAAAGAAGAACTTGACATTGCTTCGCGTCTTGAATTAAAAAAAGAAGAAAAAAAGGAAAAATTTTCAGTTGGCAGGGTAATTCTTGGCGGCATTGTAAAACAAATTTCAAAAATAAAACATCCTGCTGTTGTTCAGTATCGCAAAGAGTTAAGGAAAAAGTTAAATCAGGCAGGCAATCCCAGGGACCTTACCCCTGATGGTTTTATTGCATTAATACTTGTAAGTATTTTTGGTATTTTCATTCTGGAACTTTTATTTTTAAAAACTGTAAATATCCTTACAATAGCAATAGCCATATTCGGTGGATATTTTATGCCAAATGCTTCACTTAACAATTTAATTGCAAAAAGGCACAGGGCAATTTTAAGGGAATTGCCAAATGTTCTTGACCTTCTTACTCTTTCAATGGAGGCAGGGATTGACTTTAATGCTGCTGTAAATAAGGTTATTGCCAAATCACAAAAAACACCTCTGATAGAGGAATTTTCTTTGATGCAAAAGGGAATTCGTCTTGGTCAGTCCAGAAGAGAAGCCCTTGAGGAAATGGCAAAAAGGGTTGACCTGGATGCTTTAACTTCAGTTACCTCTGCGATAATTCAGGCAGACAATCTGGGTGCAAGTCTGGGTCCTGTTTTAAGGGTTCAGTCAGAACAGATGAGGGTTGAAAGGTTTCAACTTGCAGAGAAACTTGCGCATCAGGCACCTGTAAAAATGCTTTTCCCCTTGCTTTTTTTAATTTTTCCTTCTATAGTAATAATGTTGTTTGGACCGCTGGCATTAAAATTAATGAGTGGTGTATTTGAGGGAATTTTTTAGTGGCTGGTGAAAAACTAAAAGACAGACGTATTTCCCCACCAAAAATAGGGCTTGTTACAATTTTAATGCTGAGGTCTGTCATTTTTTTCACAGCAATTTTTTCTGTTATAGGAATTTTCATTTACAATTATCAAAAAAGTTTTCTTATTGAAAACATACATGAAAAAAATCACCTTCTTGTTGAAACCTATGCAGAGTTTATTTCTGATGCAAAAGAAAACTTTGAAGACCTTGTTATTGTTGATTATTTAAGCAGGTTAAAGAGATTTCCCACTGTAAGATATGCAATAGTTCTGGATAATCAGGCGCGGGTTCTTTTTCACACAGATATGAGAGAGGTGGGCAAAACATACGACGATGAAGCATCCCTCAAGGCAATTGCTTCCAAAGAAGGGGTCTTGCAGGAGATTTTTTTTGAAGGACAGAATCTTCTGGATTATTCTGCTCCCATAGAAGTGGAGCACAAAAAAGTTGCAACATTAAGAGTTGGCTTTTCAAAAGCAAATATCTCAGCAGGACTTGATGAAATAAGAGAAAATCTTATGGTCGTTTTTATTGTGGGGATTGTTATTGTTCTGGTGGGTTCATTTATTCTCAATTCCGGTATAGGGGTTGGAATTTCAAAGATAAAGCAGGCGATAAATGATGTTGCAAGAGGAGAACTCCCGGATGAAATTGATTACAAAGGGGCAGGAGAAATTGGATACCTCGCAAGGATTCTTGAAAGATTATTTGGAAAGGTTCGCGAGATGCAGGCACAGGGAGAAAAAGAAAAAATTCAAATTAAAAAGAGCAGTGAATTTTTTATACAGAATATCTGCGAAATTCTGTCAGATGGAGTAATTGTTCTTGATGGAGAAAATAAAATTGTTTATACAAATGAAATTGCAGGTAAAATTGCAGGATTTTCTCCGCTGGGCTGCATTGGGAAACACATGCTTGAAATAATAAGAAATGCAGAACTTATGGAATTTTTAAATTATGCCTCTCAAAAGCCAAATGTTTTAAACGAAAAAGAGATTTTCTCACTAAATTGTTTTGCGAGTATAAAAGTTGTAAAAGATATTGATACAGGTGTGCAGCTGGGTACAATAATATCGCTTAAAAAAACAGAGTGAAAAGTTTTGCAAGAATAATTTTACTTGCATTTTTTCTGTGTGTGTCTGAGAGGGTTTTCGGGGCAGATGCAGGAAATATAGACGACTATTTAAGAAGCGGGATTGGTGCAAGAAATCTTGCTCTCGGGAGATGTGGCACAGCAGATGTTTCAAACTCCTTTGCTGTTTACTGGAATCCGTCTGCAATTGCGCGTCTTGATTATTATGAAGTCTCTTTTTATTACAATCAACTTTATGAAGACACCTCATTTTTAGCAGTAACAGGAATAATTCCAACCCAGTGGTGGGGAAATTTTGGCTGGGGTGTTTTAAATCTTACGACGCAAAATATAAAAGGATGGAGCACACAGAATCTCTATACAGGAGAAATTGAAAACAGACGTTCGGTTTTTTTTCTCTCGTATGCAAATTGTCCCTATGCTAGTCCTCTTGATATGGGAATAAGTTTGAAAATCGCAAATCACAATCTTGCTGGATATTCTGATACAGGTTTTGGGTTTGATGCAGGCATAACTTACAGGGCAAAGGATAATTTAAAACTTGGTTGTGTTTATCAGAACTTTTTAGGACCTGTCATAAAACTGGATACAAAAAAGGAGTATTTTTCACCAACCTTGAAAATTGGAGCAAAATGGATGCCATACGAATTTCCTGTTTTTTTGTTGTGTGATATTTTCTGGGCAAGCAGGCAGAGCCCGAAAATTTCTTTTGGTGCTGAGTACTTCAAATTTGACCCTGTTAAATTAAGGTTGGGGTTCAATGAGACAGAATTTTCTTTTGGCTTTGGATATGAATTTGAGAAAGTTATTTTTGACTATGCTTTTTCTCTGCATAGAGCATGGGATATAAATCTTGGCTCATCTCACAGAGTTGATGTCATCTGGAAACTTTCCTCACCCCTTGTAAAGTTTAAAGAAAATGTTGACAGGCGCGTTGCAAGGGTTTTCAAAAGGGCTCGGAAGTATTTCAGGCGAAAACTTTATCTTTATGCAATAGATGAGATATGGAATACCCTTTCTGTTGACCCCCAGAATGTTGATGCTGCGGATTTGCTTGAAGAAATAAAAAGAAAAATGGAGCAGGGTCTTTCAGAGGGAAAATTTGAAACGCCTGAAGATATTTCCTATGCAAGGGGTGTTCTTTATTATTCAGAAAAAAATATGCCTTCTGCTTTAAATGAATTAAAGCAGGTTTACAATATTGACCCTGCAAGAAAGGAAGTAAAGATAACATTACGAAAAATTGAAAAGGAGTTGAAACGATTGAGAAGAGAGAAACAAGAAAGGGAAAGACAGATGAAGATAGAGGAACTTTTAAATGATGGAATCTACCTTTATTCAATAGAGGATTTTAAGGGGGCTGTTGAAAAACTGAGAGAGTTGTTGAAAATTGACCCTGAAAATGAGGAAGGTAACAAATATTTGAAACTTGCATTAAAAGAAATTGAAAAAAGAAAACCGAAACCAAAGCCCAGACCAAAGCCGAAGAAAAAGCCAAAGCCGAAAAAGGAGAAAAAGCCTGAGATTATTTATGAGAGGAATCCACAGAAAGCAGAACAACTTTATAACGACGGTCTTGTTGAATATTCTCTCGGAAGAATAAAAAGTGCAATAAGATACTGGCAGATGGCATTGAAATATGACCCGGAAAATAAAAAAATAAAAAAAGCGATAAAAAATGCAAGAAAGAAGCTGCAATAGTATAAGAAAGAGGAAAGAGGAAAATTTGCAATAATTTATAATGTTCTCTGCTCGTGTTTCTGCCTGCAGGGACGCTCGCGTGAGATGGCTCGCTCTGTAGACGCTGCGGACTTATTGTTGAATTCCTCGCTCTCACAGCCCTGCTTGGCAGAAGCCACTCGCAAAGGATGAGTAACAAGTAATGAGAGACGGGAGTTAAAAGGATGAAAGGGGGATTTATGAAATATGGTTTTTTTATAATTTTTCTGGCAACTTTACTGTTCGCTGAAACAGATGTCTGGCAGTCAAAGAAACTTTATGAAGAGGCAATTTCTGATATAAAAAAAGGTAATTATTTAACTGCCTATGACAAGTTATCTGAGGCATACTGGCTGGACCCGTTTAATGACGATGCCTTAAAAGAGATGGATGCGATGACAAAAAAATTTAAGAAAAATTTAGCAAAGTGGGGATATTATGATTTTTTACAGGAAGCATATGCACGAGGTTTTCTGTATTATACACAGGGAAAATATAAAAAGGCATTAAAAGAGTGGAAAAGAATTCTTGCGGTTAAGGAAAATGTGGAGGTCAGGGACTATTATGAGTTTGTAAAAAAGCAACTTAAAAAAGGTGAAGTAAAGAAACTTGAATTTGGCGGAAAGGCAAAATATGACAGGGAGCAGAAGAAAAAGCAAAAGGTAAAAACGAAGAGGGCAAAGAAGAAAGAAAAGAAGAAGGAAAAAACAGCAAGCAAACCAGAACCACAGGTAAAAAAACCTTCAAAGCCAAAAGTAAAAATAGACAAAGCAAAGGCAGATGTTTTGTATAATGAAGGATTGAAGCAATACAGCCAGGGATATCTGAAACTCGCAATTGAAACATGGAAAAAGGCTTTAAAATACAATCCCAACCACATCAGGGCAAAAAGAGCAGTAAAAAGGGCTGAAAGGATACTAAAAGAGGGTAAAAAATGAACCTTTCACCGCAGGATGTGCTATTGATTTTGTTTGTGATTGTGTGTGCAGTAACGGATTTAAAGAAGAGGAAGATATATAACATTGCAACTTTCCCTGCAATAATTCTTGGGCTGGGTTTAAATGGAATTTACAATGGTTTTGCAGGGCTTAAAGAATCAGCACTGGGAGTTCTGGTTGGTTTTTTAATGCTTTATTTTTTTTATCTTGGTGGTGGAATTGGTGCAGGGGATGTGAAATTTCTTATGGGTGTTGGTGCGCTTAAAGGGACATCTTTTGTTTTTCAGAGTGCTATTTGTGGAATTTTGCTATCAGGAATTGTTGTGATATTCTGGATGTTTTTTCACGGCACTTTATTAAAGAGTTTAAAAAATATCATTTTCCCTCTTTTTACATCTGCAATGAGCGGTTTTAAGGTGTCGCCTCTCCCAAAGACAAAAAGTCCTGCGCTTCCTTTTGGATTTTATCTTGCAACAGGAATTTTAATTTACTTTTTTTATATAAAATTTGTGGTATGAGAAAGGGAAAAATAAAAAGTATTTTGACAGATGCAAAGATTTCAAGAGAATTTGCAGAAG
>JAGHAG010000033.1 GCA_021161625.1 Elusimicrobiota bacterium | reverse complement strand
CTAAGGAAAGGGCTGTGGTTAAATTTCCATCAGCGAGCATATTTCTATCCACTATCCTCTATCCTCTATCCACTATCCTCTTTCCTCTTTCCACTATTTGCTATTCCCTCATTACTCATCCCTCACTGCCTAATGCAAAAAATGGGTTAATCTTTAATCCTTGATTTTATAGACCAAAATTGTCAAAATTTACTTATGGAAAGAGGAGGACATCCATGAAAAAAATTCTTGTTGCATATTCAGGCGGTCTTGATACATCCTGTATAGTCCACTGGCTTGGGAAAAAATACAATGCCGAGGTTTATGCCTACTGCGGGGACATTTTAGGTTTGAGTTTAAAGGAGAAAAGAGAAATTGAAAAAAAGGCAATAAAATCAGGTGCAAAGAAAGTTTTTATTGAGGATTTAAGGGGTGAATTTTTAAGGGATTTTGCCTTTTTATCATTAAAAGCAGGCGCTGTTTATGAAGGAGATTATTTTCTTGCAACCGCCCTTGGAAGACCCCTTCTTGCTAAAAAACTTGTTGAAAAAGCAAGGAAACTCAAAATAAGAACTGTTGCCCATGGATGCACTGCAAAAGGAAATGACCAGGTAAGGTTTGAGGTGAGCATCTATGCTCTTGCAAATGATATTGAGGTTCTTGCTCCTGTGAGATTCTGGGAGTTTAAAACCCGGGAGGATGAAGTTTTATATGCGCGCGCAAACAAAATCCCGGTTTCGCAAGTTTCCAAAAAATATTCAATTGACGAAAACCTGTGGGGTTGTGCAATAGAATGTGGAGAACTTGAAGACCCGAAAACCCCCCCACCTGAAAGTGCATGGCAGTGGACAGGAAGAAGATTAAAAACAAAGCCTGCAAAGTTAAGCATTGGCTTTAAAAACGGGATACCAGTTTCTATAAATGGAAAAAGGATGTCATCTATAAAAATTGTTGAATTTCTAAATAAACTTGCAGGTTCTTACAAAATTGGAAGAAGTGACCTTGTTGAAAGCAGGGTTGTAGGAATAAAATCCCGCGAAATTTATGAAGCCCCTGCTGCTTTTGTTCTTCACAAGGCACATTTTGACCTTGAAAGACTTGTTTTTAATCACGAACTTCTACATTATAAAGAAAAGGTTTCAAAGGATTTTGCAAATCTGATTTACAGAGGAAGATGGTTTTCCCCGTTGAGAGAGGCACTTACAGCATTTGTGGAAAAAACTCAAAAAAAGGTTTCAGGAACTGTTTATCTTCTGCTTAAGCCCTATTCTGCAACTGTTGTAGGAAGGACATCTCCTTTTTCTCTTTATAAAAAAGAACTTGCCACATATTCCAGGGGTGATGCATTCAGAAGAGAATTTGCAGAAGGTTTTATAAAACTCTACGGAATGGATATAGCCAAGAAATGAAACTCTGGGGTGGGAGATTTAAAGAAGAGATAAGCGATAAGTTTTTTGTGTTTTCCAGTTCCATAAAATTTGATTTCCGCCTTGCAGAATACGACATAATTGTAAATCGTGCATGGGCAAAGATGCTTGAAAGAATAGATTTACTCTCTCAAAAGGAACTCATCAGAATAACAAAAGCACTTGACGAAGTTCAGGAAGATTTGCAGAAGAAAAGATTAAGACCTGAGGAAAGTTCAGAGGATATCCACTCTCTGATAGAGGAAAGACTTTTTACCTATGCAGGGTCTGTTTCCAAGAAGCTTCCTGTGGGAAGAAGCAGAAATGAACTGATATCAACCGAAGTCCGACTCTATTTGAGGGATGTTGTTGACGAGTTTGTAATGAAAATAAAAAATTTGCAGAGGAAAATTCTTGCAAAGGCAACAGAAAATGCAAAAATTTTTATGCCATATTTTACACACCTGCAGCCTGCAACTCCTGGAACAGTGGGGCATTTTCTTCTCTCATATTTCTGGAAACTGGAAAGAGACAAAAAGTTTTTTAAATTTGTAAAAGAAGAAGCAAATTCCATGCCTCTTGGTTCAGGTGCAGTTGGAGGCACAACAATACCAATAGATACCGAATTTCTGATGAGGGAACTTGGTTTTTCAAAAATTTGTGAGAACTCTGTTGATGCAACTTCTGAGAGAGATTTTATAATTTATTTTCTTGAGGCCTGTGCAAATTTGCAAGTGCACTTATGTTTGATAAGCGAGGATTTTGTAATTTTTTCAACGCCTGCTTTTGATTTTCTGGAACTTCCCGAGGCATTTTCAACAGGTTCATCTCTAATGCCACAGAAGAAAAATCCTGATTTTTTTGAACTGGTCAGAGGAAAAACTGCAAAAATCATTGCAGGACTTGATGCCTTGCTTTTACTTTTAAAGGGGATTCCATCTGGATACAACAGGGACCTTCAGGAAGATAAAATTCACCTTTTTGGAATTATAGACGAGGTCAATTCAATTTTGGAACTTTTCCCAAATGTTTTTTCTGAAATAAGGTTTAAGGAAAGCAATATGAAAAAACTGATTGAAAAAGGGGAAATCTGCGCCCAATCCCTTGCTGAATACCTTGCAATGAAGGGTGTCCCGTTTAGATGCGCACATGAAATTGTTGGTAGAATCATAAGAGACAATGAGACCCTCAAGAGAAAAATGCAGGATTTAACACTGGATGTATTAAAATCTTACAGTGAATTTTTTACAGCAGATGTTATACCTCTTTTGAGTCCTGAAGGTATTCTGGAACAACTTCAAACCCCTTCTTCCCCTCAATCTTTAAGTTTTGAGGCACAGTTAAGGAGCGCTTATGCTGCTGTTGAAGAATAAAAAAATTGTTTCAGGGATAATTCTTTTGATAATTGCGTTTTTTGTCCTTTCAAAAACAGACCCCTATGGAAGAAATTTTGCAAGCAGAGTTGTTCCGTTTATTTTTGTTCTGTCGTGGTTTTTGATAGGATGGGGAATTTTAAAGAAATGAAAAGAGCAGTTAAAATTTTTGTTTTTTTAATTTTCTGCTCAAAAATTTTTGGGATTTGTCTTGAAGAATGCATAAAACTTGCGATTATGAACAACACAGAAATTTTTCTGGCTGGGCAGGATCTGGAAATTGCAAAGTCAAAGTTAAATCAGGCAAAAACAGTAAACTTCCCGAAACTTCAATTAGGGGCTTATTACAACAGATATAACTTAAATTATCCTGCCATTTTTTCATCAGCAATTGGGGCATTTAATCTTGAAGAAAATTCGCAGTTTCTATACGGAACAAGGATTGTTCTTACACAACCTCTTTATACAGGGGGAAAGAACAAAACCTTAATAAAACAGGCAGAGCAAAATCTTCTCTCGGCAAAATCTGTTTATCTTACCATGAAAAACAGATTGATTTATAATGTGCGTAAAAGTTATGTGGATGTTATCTATCTTAAAAAAAAGCACAACATCTTAAAAAATGCAATTTCACAGATTGAGAAAATAAAAGGTAAGGGCAAAGAAGGAATTCTCTATAAAAACACAAAACAATTACATGAAATTGAAATAAAACTTACAGATGCGATTTTTAAATTAAATTCCATTGTTGATACCGAATTTATAGACATTGAGAAAATTGAAAACACTTTAGAAGTTCCTGAGGAGAATTTTCTTGAGGAAGATGTCCAGAAGTATATCGTGATTGCTCTTGAAAAAAGACCGGAATTTTCAGGGCTCAGAGCCCGCGAATTTATAGATTCTCTATCAGTGGAATTGGGAAAGAATTTCAGATTTCCCAACATAGACCTTTTTTCAACCTATGACTACTTAAAGCCATCTCAGGGGGGCTGGTTGAGCAATTTTCAGGTTGGTATGAGTCTTTCAATCCCTCTTTTCGATGGAGGTGCAAGATGGCAGCAACTGAAAGAAAAAAATGCACTTTTTAAAAAAACAAAGGCCCTTGTTGGCTCCAAGGAGGAAGAAATAAAAAGGGAAGTTATGGAAGCATTGGAAAAACTGAAACTTTCTCAGAAGTTTTATGAACTTGCAGGCAAACAAAAAGAAGAATTTTCAATGCCTGTTAAGGCAATACCGGAAGATATTGAGAGGTGGAAAGAGGCAAATTTTGACATTCTTGATGCTGAAAGAAAATTTATATTAGCAAAGTTTTATCTTTCTTATGTGACAGGGGAAGATATTGAAAAGTATTAAGACGCTCATTTTCTTTTTCCTCTTTCAGCAACTCCTTTTTTCTTATGAAATTGAGGATTTTCTTGAAATCCTTGCAAATTCCTCGTGGCAGGACTTAAAACCAAAGACAGGGCTGGTTCTTTCAGGTGGGGCTGCAAGGGGTGTGGCACACATCGGGGTTCTGGAGGCTTTTGATGAGGAAAATTTCAAAGTTGATGTTATAGGCGGAGTTTCTGTGGGTGCAATTGTAGGGGCTCTTTATGCATCAGGTAAAAGCGCTTTAGATATCAGCAAAATTGGGGAATTTCTCACCTGGAAAAATCTTATAGAAGTTAAGGTGACACCGACAAGGTTGCTGAATTTGTCAGGAATTATTTCCAATGAAAGAATGAGCAGTTTTTTAAAAAGTTATATTGGGGATAAAACTTTTTCAGACCTGAAAATAACATTCGTCTGTATTGCCTGTGATTTAAGAACAGGTGAGGAGATAGTTTTTGATTCAGGTAAATTGATTCCTGCAGTGAGAGCATCCTCTGCAGTCCCAGGACTTTTTGAACCTGTTTCTTTTTCCCACAGAATTCTTGTGGATGGCGGAGTTGTGGACAATGTCCCGGTTGAGACAGTCAGGAGAAAAGGGGCTCAATTTGTGATTGTTTCGTGGACAGGTGGAGGAGAGGTTTTTAAGGAGCAAGGAGACATAATTTCAATTTTAACACAGGTTATAGCAATATCAGGAAAACTTATTGCATCAGAGAAACTTGAAAAAGCCGACTTTGTTATTTCCCCAGATTTAAGCGATATAAAACCCACTGACCTTGACAGGTTTGATGAAATACGGGAAAGAGGTTATTTTGCAGCAAAAGAAAATTACAAAAAATTGAGGAAAGAATTTTTAAAAAGAGTTCTTTTGAATTTTTCACAAAAAAATGAAAAAAAATAAAAAATTACAAATTAAAAATGACAAATTAAAAATGAAAGCAGGAGCGATTAAGCAAATAGCGATTAAGCGATTAAGTGAAATCAAAAATATTCACTATTCGCTATTCGCTGTTTGCTATTTATTATTCGCTCTGCTTTTTGCAGGTTGTGTTCCATCTGGAATTCTTAAAACAAATCCGGTTAAAATAGCAAGCAAACTTGAACAGAAAAACACTGATGAGGCAATTCGTATTCT
>JAGHAG010000110.1 GCA_021161625.1 Elusimicrobiota bacterium | reverse complement strand
GGCGGAAATAATTCCTGTGTGTATTATTGTTATAAAACTTAATTCATAAAAATTTGCTTTCCTGTTTGAAATAATTTGCTTTGCCATCTCCTTTGAATATTCAACAAAAAGGGGGTCTTTTTCTTTCGGCTCTGAAAATGAAAATTCCCAGAATTTTGCAATTGAATCAGAAAGACCTGCATAAATGAGTCGGCAGGGTTGACTTTTTAAAATTTCCTCACAGAGAATTACAACATCCGGAGATTTGCTATGTTGCTCCTCATACAGAAATTCATTTTTTTCACCATAAATGACACTGTGTGAGGTAAAAGCTGCGCAGGTCGCACCAGAGGTTGGAAGGACAAAAAGAGGAATATTGCTTTTTTCAGCAACACTTTTTGCTGTATCAATTGCCTTTCCACCTCCAAATCCAAAGATGGCATCTACTTTTTTTGCACTTGCTGATTTTAAAATTCTCTGAATTTCATAAATAGAACATTCTCCAAAAAAATCTGTAAAAATTTTTGTTTTTCCTTTAAATGCCCTGTCAAAAAAGTCATTGTACATTTCAAAGAGATTTTTTTGTCCCAGAAGAAGAAATGTCTTTTCTGATGAGTTTTTTATAAAGTCCTGGATTTCTTTTTTATTTCCTTCAACAATTTTTGAGGGAGTTAAAATTAGATTCATGCCTGAAATTGTAGCTCATACAATCTTTTGTAAACCTGACCCGTTTTGAGAAGTTCTGTGTGAGTGCCTTCCTCAACAATTTCACCGTCGCAAACAACAATAATTTTGTTTGCTTTTCTAACAGTTGAAAGCCGATGAGCAACGACAATTGTGGTCCTGTCTTTCTGAATGTTTTGAATGGCTTTTTGTATTTGAAGTTCTGATTCTGTATCAAGAGAGGATGTTGCTTCGTCAAAAATCAGAATTGGTGGATTTCCAATTATTGCTCTTGCAATGCAGATTCTCTGTGCCTGTCCACCTGAAAGAGTTGCCCCTCTTTCACCTATTTGAGTGTCGTATTTTTCAGGAAGTTCGGCAATAAATCCATCTGCATTTGCAAGTTTTGCAGCCCACTTTATCTGTTCCATGGAGGCTTTAGGAAAACCATAAGCAATGTTTGCTTTTATTGTGTCGTTAAAGAGAATTACATCCTGAGTTACAATGCCTATTTTTTTTCTGAGGGAAGAGATTTTGAAATTTCTGATGTCAATTCCATCAATCGTTATTCTGCCATTCGTGGGGTCAAAAAATCTTGGTATGAGATTTACAATTGTTGTTTTTCCACCTCCTGAGGGCCCGACAATTGCAAAAATTTCCCCTCTTTTTATTTCAAAATTTATGTTTTTTATGGCAATTTTCCTCAAGGCTTTATTTTTGAGTGTGTAGAAAAAAGAAACATTTTCAAATTTTATGGATTTTTTAAAATCTTTAAATTCAAGGGGTTGAGGCGATTCTTTTACATCGGGTTTTTTATCCAGCAATTCAAAAACTCTTTCACCACAGGCAAGGGCGGTTTGAATTTGCTTGTTTAAGTCAGCAAGATTTTTTATTGGAGTGTAAAAAGAAATCATTGCGGCTATATATGCAGTTGCAGTTCCAGCAGATACAACACCCCTGAAAAGAGAATAAAAAACAAAAAAAATCAAAAAAATTGAAAGCGTGTATGTTATAACTTCAAGAACAGGTCTTTGAAGCACCTGTGTCCTCAAAAGTTTCATCATAACATTGAAAAATTCCTGATTTACTTTTTTCATTTTTTCAATTTCCCTTGGTTCCTGTGCGAAAGCTTTTATTACCTTTATCCCTGAAATTTTTTCAGAAATCAAAGCATAAACAGAAGCAATTTTTTCCTGAGTTTTTAGGGCGGTTTTTCTCATTTTTCTTGAAAAGACAGAAATTGGATACAGGATAAGAGGGAAGAATAAAAGCATAAAAAGCGTCCATTTCCAGTTAAGATAAAGAAGAAGTCCAAAAAGGGAAATACAGGTTAAACCATCTCTTATAAATTTTGTTGGCACCATTGTAAGAGCGATTTGAATGTATCCAATATCATTTGTAAGACGGGATAAAATTTCTCCTGTGGGTCTTGTTATAAAATAAACAAGAGAAAGTTTCTGGAGATTTGCATAAACCTTATTTCTCAGGTCAATCGTTATTTTCTGCCCGATATAAGAAAGGAGATATGCCTGAATGTAAGAAAAGGTGGCATGAAGAACTGTTGCGATTATAAGGAGAAGGGAGAAAAAAAGCAATATTTTGATTTCTTTTGATTTGATAAGTCTGTCCATGCCAGGCTTTAAAAGATAAACTCTGAAACTTGTAAGACCTGCAATAAATACCATTGCAATAATGGCTTCAATAAATCTTGTTTTATATGGCTTTAAAAATTTAAAAAGCCGTTTATAAATATGCCAGTTTTTCATTTCTCAAGATAGTCAGTCCCGATAAATCGGGACTGAAACCCCAGGATTTTTATATTTATCTACTATCTGCATATCTCCTCATCTATTCTCTGACTATCTTAAAAAATTATTCCT
>JAGHAG010000114.1 GCA_021161625.1 Elusimicrobiota bacterium | reverse complement strand
TCCGGTTTACCCTGTGGACATCAAAATCCTTCATACGTATCCTTTATTTTCAGGGAATTTAGAAAAAGAGGGAGTGCTAATTGCATGATGGAGCCTTCGGAGTGCCGAATCCCTCAATTCCAAATCCCATGTTTACACAGACATAGATGTTTCAAAGATTTTTGATTTTCCATTCTATTCCAGGATGATATTTTATTTGCCTGTTATAATCCAATCCTCCAAAAAGTATTTCAGGCAAATATTTTTTTCTGTCATACAATTCCACAACAAATTTCTCTTCATCATCTTCCAATATGAAAAACTCTTTTAGCAAGGGCATCACAGTTTCCTTTAACTCTGCAGCGTCAATTTTCTCACCCTTTCTCAGGAGGGGCAGGAGACCGGTTTTAATATCTTTCTGTGTGATGGATTCTACAAATTCCAGAGACATCTTTCTTGGATCACCATGACAGCAAAGATAAAAAATAAAACACTTTCTCAACTTTTCCATGCTTATCTTAATTTTGCTGTTCAAGAGGTAATATACATCGTACAAGTCTCTAGGTGTTCCCCTTGTAACCAGTGCCCGCATCTTTCTTCCAAACAGTTCTTCTATCAAAAGAGTGCTTACTTTTAATTCTTTAAAACCAAAGAAATTTTTAAAGTCCATTTCTATCTCTTTAAATGCTGTAACTCTGTTAAAGAAATTTACTTCCAGCTTTATCCTGTCATTGTTTCCGGCAGTATTTACATAACTAAGCATGTATTGCAGAAGGGCATAAGGTTTTCTTTCCACCACCTGATATCCTAATTTTTTGAATACCCGAAGAAAAATATCCTCTAAATATTTCCTGTCCCTCAGCATTTCACTCCTTTTGGCTGAACCGATGTAGTCAACGTCTATGTCCACGGAAAGCCTGGGAATATCAAAATATATGAAATTGATTGCTGTCCCTCCCTTCAAAACAAGTTTGTTTCTTACATTGGATATATCATTTATCTCTCTGAGCAATTCAGTTAGCCTGTATACTTTCTCTATTACATCTACGTGAAAACCTGTATCGGTGGAATACCTCTCCATCATTTCTCTATCTATTTCAGGCAAATCTAATCAGCTCCTCAAAATTTTTTGGCACCATTAGATTCCATTTTTTGATATAAACACAGTTTTTCTTGCTCTGGAGATAGTAAACTTTTTTTACTATTTCTCTCCTGATTTTATTCATAAATGATTTTGGAGCGGAAAGATTTTCCAGTGATTCAAGAATGAAGCCAGTTTTATGGTACAGGGACTTTTCGTTAAACCTTTTAAGATATTTCCAGAGTTTTTCATAGTTTATATAGGGAATATCATGGAAACTCTTCATCATCTCTTCCAATCCTCCGGCGTATTTTATTCTTCTTATGCAATCCAGAAATGTTTTTTCCGTATCACTAACAAACAAACTTTCCCCCTTATAAGGTAACTTTTTTATCCCAAAAAAATGTTTGGTGGTTATGAACTTGTAAGTCATATTCTGGTATGTAAAAGGTTTTAGATAGGTTTTGGAAGTTACATATACAGTGCTGAACACCGACTCTGCAATGCCGTGAAACTCTAGAGCTGAATGATGAGATATATAATACTTCTTTTTCAGTTTCCCCGCTATGAGAAACTTATCTGGGAGATATTTTCTTTCAAGTGCATCTGGGGGTATAACGGCATATAGGCCCCGTTTGATTTTTTGGAGGAATCCTTTTTCTCTGAGGTTTGTTATATAGTCAGCACTTTTATGTTTATTCTCCAGAATCTGGTAAACATCTGAGGTGGTTATAACTCTCTTTGGGTAAAGTTTTGAATAAATCATCTGTTCGGTGGGTGAAAGTGACTTTACCATTTTTCTCATAATAGTAGATGCATTTATCTACTATTTAAAGTTTTTTGGTAAATATGATGGTTTTACCTATTTGCTAACTTTTGTAATGTGTTTATCTACTTTTTTCAGAATATTGGTAAAAGAAAGAGAATAGTTTCATTACAGCAAATAATGCAAACCTTCTGTAACCAATATAGTCTTTGACCGAAAGAATTTCACCAACCCTGCACCCAGTTTCATAGAGACAGGCCACTAGCGCTTTATCCCTTGGATGGTAGGCAGCACTTATCAGTTTTTCAACATCCTCTGGAGTGAGAAGTTCCTCGGGCAGCAGATGCCCATTACTCTTCAAGGTAGTTTTTATCCACTTTACTTCCTCTGGGTATTCATCGTCTCCCTCCATCCACTTAAAAAATCTTTTTAGTACAACCTTATAATCTCTCTTTGTATGCTCGGCATAATCCATCTGTTCTATTTTATTTATCAGACTGACTATGTCAGCTTTTTCTGCATCCTGAAATTTTTTGCCCAGCCAATTGGAGAGTTGAATCAGACTGTAAATATATTTTACCTGCCTCGGTACACTTAACCCCTCGGCTATTATATAACTGTGAAAATCCAGTATGTCTTTTCTGTTGTCCTCTGGCATCTCTGAAGCGTTGAGCGATTTTAGTGAAACCTCTAACCTCCTCTTGTACAAGTGCATATCTATTTTGCTCATAAAAAATCCCTTGTTTTATAGGGATTTAGAAAAAAAGAGAGTACTAATTGCAGGGTGGTGCTCCCGCCGTGCAGAATCCCTCAATTCTAAATCCCATGTTTACACAGACATGATTGCAAATAATACAAATCTTCTGTAACCAATATTTTGGTTTTTTGTGAATAAATAATTA
>JAGHAG010000135.1 GCA_021161625.1 Elusimicrobiota bacterium | reverse complement strand
GATGATGCTGGATAATCCTGTTGCAGGAATAAGAACTGTTGTGTGTGGGATTGTTGATGAAGTTGAAGAATTTAAAAAAGTAAAGAGATTTCATTAAAAAAGAGGATAGTGGACAGTGGAAAGAGGAAAGAAATTTGTAGCTCGAGACCCTTGGTCTGCCAATAATTGTAGTTGCAAAGCGAAGATCTGCTTTTTAAAAATTAAAAATGAAAGCAGGAGCGATTAAGCAAATAGCGATTAAGCGATTAAGTGAAATCAAAAATATTCACTGTCCACCATCCACTATCCACTGTCCACTATTTGTTGTTTGCTATTCGCTAAAAAAAATTTATAATATCGTAAAACGATACGGAGGTGAATAAAATGAAGGTTACAATTGATGAAACCCTCTGCACAGGATGTGGGCTCTGTGAGCAGCTGGTGAGTGATGTTTTTGAGGTTGTTGACAACATTGCAAGAGTTAAGGTTGCAGTTGTCCCATCTGATTTAGAGGAAAGCGTTGAAGAAGCCGCTGACTCCTGTCCTGCAGAGGCAATCATAGTAGAAAAATAAAAAGATTGTAAAGTAGAATTCTTTGTGAAAGAGTTTATTGCCACAGATTTGGATGGTGTTATTACTGATACAGACCCTGTTTTCAGGGAATACATAAGAAGGGTTACAGGCAAAAATTTCAAGAGAGAACAGGTTACTCAGTATTTTTACGAGAAGTGTCTCCCGATATCTAAAGAGGATGTGGATAGGGCTTACGAGCTTATGAATAAAGAAAATGTATGGGAAAAAATGAGTTTTGTTGAAGGAGCAAAAGAATCTTTAAAGAAACTGGGAAAAAATTTCGCAATTTTCATAATCACTGCAAGACCAAAAGAAACAAAGGAAAAAACTATTAATTTTTTGAAAAAAAATGAAATTCCCTTTGAGAAAATTTTTTTTCTAAAAGAAGGTGATGGAAAGATAGATATAATAAAAAATTTACCTGCCAGGATTTCGGCATTTATTGAGGACCGTCTGGATTTTGCGAAGAGCGTTGCTTTAAATGGGATAAGAACATTTTTGTTTGACTATCCATGGAATAAAACAGAAGAAAAAATACCAAATCTGATAAGAATTAAGGGATGGGGGGAAGTTTTAACCCATCTGCTTAACTAACTTAGAAAGTTTTTCTGGAAATTTCATCAGCAATTTTCCCAAGTCCCATTTTATTGGAACCTTTGAAAATAAGGAATGTCTTTTTATCAGAAAGATTTTTTAAAAGAGAAATAAGTTTATCTTTTAGTTTATTGCCTGTATCAAATTTTTCGAAAAAAATTTTTTCACCAATTCCCTTTAAAAAAGCATCTGCAAATTCACCCAGGTAGAAAACATATTTTATACCTGCCTTTTTGAAAAAGGTGGCAGTTTTTTTGTGGAGTTTTTCTGATTTTTCACCGAGTTCAAGCATATCCCCGAATACCAGAATTTTTTCTCCTTTAAGTTTTTTTATAACTTCACAGAGGGCTTTTGCAGAATCAGGGTTTGCATTGAAGGAGTCATCCACAATTGTTATGTTTTTTAGTTTTTTTATCTCAATTCTTCCTTTCTGCGGTCTGAAGGTTGAAATTTTTTTCTGAATAACACTCCATTTAACTCCTAATTGTCTTGCAACAGAAATGGAAGCACAGGCGTTTAAAACATTGAATTTTCCGGGCATATTCAATACGAATTTTTTTCCATTTATTTTAAAAATTGTTCTGTTTATTTCTTCTTTCAGAATTTTTGCCTGAAAATCGCTTTTTGAATTTATTGAATATGTCACAACAGGACATTTTGCCATTTGAAAAAGTTTTTTAAAATAAGGGTCATCTTTGTTTAAAAAAACAGTTCCAAATTCTCCAATTGCTCTGATGAGTTCACTTTTTTCCTTAAATACATTTTCCTTATTTTTTAAAAATTCAAGATGTGTATCCCCGATGTTTGTTATAACACCAATTTTTGGCTGTGCAATTTTTGAGAGTTTTAAAATTCCACCAATTTCGTTTGTTTCCATTTCAGTTATAAGAAATTTTGTCTTTAGGTCTGCCTTTAAAACTGTAAGAGGCACACCAATAAAGTTATTGAAACTTTTTTCTGCTGAGGTAACTTTTCCTCGAGATTTCAGGATATGAGCGAGCATATCTTTTGTTGTTGTTTTTCCATTGGAGCCTGTTACTGCAATTGAAGTTAAAATGAGTTTTATTCTCCAGAATGCTGCAATATCCTGCAGGGCTGAAATTGTGTCAAAAACAAGAATAGCAGTTTTATCCGGGGGAATTTTAACTTTTTTTTGAACCACACACACATTTGAGATTTCAAGAGCATCTTTAACAAAGTTGTGTCCATCAGTCCTCTGCCCTTTTATTGCTATGAAAAGTTCATCTTTTTTTGTCGTCCTTGAATCAATAGAAATACCTTTTATCTTTTCATTTATATTTCCTGAAATAAGAATTCCCCTTGTTATCTCAAGAATTTGAGAAACTGTAAATTTCCACATTTCTTATTATAGCAATTTAGAGAATAAACATTGCATCGCCAAATGAAAAAAATCTCCATTTTTTTTCAATCGCTTTTTTGTAAGTTTTCATAATAAGGTCTCTTCCAGCAAAGGCACAGACCAGAACCAGAAGAGTTGAACGAGGTGTGTGAAAGTTTGTTATAAGAGAGCGAACAATTTTGAACTTATAACCAGGTTTTATAAAAAGGTCAGTTGAAAATTTTCCTGATTTTACGAAAAACTTTTCTCCCTTTTTAAAAGAAACTGATTCAAGAGCCCTTACAACCGTTGTTCCACAGGCAATAATTTTTCTCCTTTCCTCTATAGCACGATTTATTTTTTTGCTTGCGAGTTTAGGAATATAGAAAGTTTCTTCATCCATCCTGTGCTCTTCAATGTTTTGGGTCCTGATAGGTTTAAATGTTCCCCAGCTTATGTTCAGAGTTATAAATACAATTTCAACGCCCTTTTTTTTAAGGGCATTTAAAATTTTTCCTGTGAAATGAAGACCTGCTGTGGGAGCAGCAACAGAGCCCTCTTTTAATGCATAAACGGTTTGATACCTTTTTAAAGGGATTTTTTTTTCTTTTATGTATGGTGGAAGCGGGACTTCTGCAACTTTTGAGAAATTTTTTTCCAAGCCATGGGAAAGTTTTACAATTGCTGTTTCTTTTTGCTTTTTAAGAACCGTTATTCTGTATTTTCCAGAAACCTCAAACTC
>JAGHAG010000150.1 GCA_021161625.1 Elusimicrobiota bacterium | reverse complement strand
AATATCTTTCATTTTTTATTTTCATTTTTTTGTTATTCATAATTTTCCGCATATTTTTTTATTTTTCATCTCAAAAGGGCGGCCCTATGGGCATTTTTTTCAATTCTATTGAAAAAAATGGGTTGAATTGAATGGGCGGAATGTATACAATATAAAAAAGTAGAGAATAGAAATGCCAAAACAGAGAAAATCAGAGAGCAGGGTGCCAAGAAGAGCCAAGGCACTTCTTAAGGCGATTTCAAGATGCAGACATCCAGAGTGTCCTGTTGTAGCACGTCATCCTTTTTACTGGTCTGAAGAACCTGTGGCACCTGTTGTTCCATCGTATTTAAAACTGGGAAATATTATGATAGTCGCAGCGTATCCAACGGCGATGTTTGTCAATTTTGAAACAGAAAAACACATTCCATATTACGATGTCTCAGAACCTCTTGCTGATTACAGGTACTATGACGGCACAGGCGTAAGAGATGTAAAAGCAGGTACATATTTTGACAGAGCGTACCTTATTCCGCTTGGATTGAGAAGAAAAGATTTATGGATAACCAATACCGTAAAATGTTTTCTTTTCGACAAAAAGCAGGCGAGAAGACATAGAAAATTGCCAATGATAAAGCCGATACGGATAGAACCGACAAGGGAACAATTTTTTGATTGTGCGAGGCCCTGCGTGGAAACTCATTTACTCAGGGAAGTAAAGATTTGTAAGCCGAAGTTGATTTTAACAATAGGCGCGGAGGCAGCAGAGGCGATTCATGGTACTTTTGGGAAAAGTAAAAAAAAGAAAGATGATGTTCCTGGAGGGAAGCTAATATTCAGTAAAATTGTTGGCGTTCCGTTGCGGGCGAACAAAAGAATGAACAGATATGACAAAAGAGAGGGAATATTTTTTAAAACAAATATTTTTCATTTTATACATCCGGGATATTTGATGCGGGTTCCTTACGGCAAACTTTCGAAAGAACATTGGTCAAAACATTTGCCTGCTGCATTTGAATTTATAAAAGAACTGGGGATAAAACAATTCAGGGATAAAGTCGGGGTTAAAGACAGAAATTTAAAGAAAGATCTGAAAGAGATTGAAATAGAAAGCAAGCACGAAATCGACCATGGCGCTACAAGGGTTACTCTATGAAAAATAGAGATGGTGCGTGAAAATATCGGATAAACCAAAGGATTTTATCTATAAGGAACTTGCCAGATTCGTTCCTGGTTATCTGCTCGAAATTTTACATTCCAAAAATTACAATTACCAGTTTCGGCCGAGATATATGAATTATACAATGCTGTTCGCGGATATTACAGGATTTACTGCTTTATCAGAAAAACTAACTCAGATGGGAGACGAAGGAGCAGAGAGAGTTGTATCTCTGGTAAACCACTATTTTAAGCGGCTGCTTAAGATTGCGGATGAAAGAGACGGATATGCAGTAAAATTCGGCGGGGACGCTTTGCTGTTTATGTTTCCGGTGGTTAAGGGAGATGTTTTTTCTTCATTTAGAAATGGTTTATGCAGTGCCAGATTGATTGCTGAATATTTTAAGCAAAATCCTGTGGTAAAGACGCCTGTTGGTAGTATTAGAGTGAATATTACGATGGCATTAAACAATGGCAAGGTGTATAGTTGTATGGTCGGCGGCGAAACAAAAAGAAAGGATTATTTTATTTACGGCAAAATGCTGAATGAACTGGCTAAAGCGGAGTCTCTTTGTCAGCCGGGTGAGATTATTGTCTGCAAATCTTTAAGAGATTATCTGATAAAGGATAAAATCGCTTTCAAAGCCGTTAAACAAAGAAAAAAAATATTTTACAGAATCAAGCCTGAAAATATTCCTGTGAGAAAAGGCGTAATTCATAAACGTTTTAGAATTGATTATGGCAATCGCCGTCTTCGGGAATTTGTGCGTGGATTTGTGCCTTTAGAGATTTTGAAGCGAATTGAAAATACAGATAGACTGGGTTTTAACGAACACAAGAGAACCACAAGCGTGTTTGTCAATCTGGATGGAAAGAACATGGATAAATATATTGAACATTATTTTGAGGAATTGATAGATGTCGCCCATAAGTGGCAGGGAACTTTTAATGGGAGTGATATAGTAGAAAGAGGCGTAAAGTTTTTGATTACTTTTGGCGCTCCCCGTGCGGTGGAAAATCAGGAACAGAAGGCTGTGGAATTCGCTTTTGAATTGCAGAAACGGCTGAAAGAATTTAACAAGAAATTTTCGGTGAGACTCAGGCAGAAAATAGGAATTAATACAGGGCATGTATTCTGTGGAATTGTGGGTTCGAGCATTAGAAAGGAATATGTTGTTATGGGAGATGCGGTTAATACTGCTGCACGGATAATGTCGTTTGCTTCGCACAACAGAATTGTAGTCGGAGAAGAAACATTTAACTCGTTGAAAAAAGAGGCATTTTACAAAAAAATCAGGGGAAGAGTGAAGGGCAAAAAGGGAGTTCTTGATTTTTATGATATTTCAGGATTAAAAGATAATGCTATTTCAGAAAAAAGGGGATTTTTTATCGGAAGAGAAAAAGAAATCGCGATTTTTAAAAGTTTGTTAAATAAGGTTGGCTCCTTCGGCAGCGGTTTTGTCCATATTAAAGGAGAAGCAGGCATTGGAAAAAGTTTTCTTGTAAATGAAGTTTCTTTATATGCCAAAGAGGCAGGTTTTTATTTTATTCGGGCGGAGTGTCCTTCATACAGCAGGTCATTAGTATTGTATCCGTGGGTTATGATATTAAGGAACTTAATGGAATCTACCGGGAAAAATTTTAGAAAATTGATTGCTGAATATTGTTCTTCGGATGAAGCGTTTCTGTTAGGGGAATTGCTGGGACTTGATTTGAATTTCAAAACTTCTTCGGGACTGATGGGCGAACAAAGAAAAAATATCCTCCTTAATGGTGTTATACGAATTATGAAGGGATTTGTTGATAGGAATAAACCTGTCTTAATTGCTATTGAAGATTACCACTGGGCAGATGAACTTTCTTGTGAGTTGTTGGATAAATTATCTTCTTTAATTCCCGCAGGTCTTCTGTTGGTTATTACCAGCCGGGATTTTAACAAAAAATTTAAGTCGGGAATTTTTACGGAAATAAAACTTAAGCCGTTTTCTTTAAAAGAAACAGAAAATCTGATAAAAAGGCGATTTCCCGATAAGAAGTTGGATACAGCGTTTGTTAGAGAAATTTTAAAGAGAAGCAACGGGAATCCTTTTTTTATTTCTGAGATAGTCAATTCTCTGAAAGAGGACGAATTCGGTTTCAAAGAGGCGCATCTGCCTGAAAAAATCGGGCAGATACTCCTTGCCCGGATAGAACAATTACCACAGAAGGCAAAGAATCTCCTCAAGTGTGCCTCGGTTATAGGAACAACTTTTCGGTTGTCATTGTTAAAAGAAGTAATAAAAGTTTTACACCTTTCTCCACAGGTTTTGACAGACGGTCTGGAGTATCTCCAAAAGAAAAATTTGCTGAATGTTGTTTTGATTCGTAATATCAGGCATTACTCTTTCAGACATATATTGATTCAACAGACGGCTTACGGGACATTAAGTTATCACCTGAGGCGGCGTCTCCATCGGTTAATTGGTTTCTGGTATGAAAAAAAATATAAATCTAATTTGTCTCAGATATATGAAACGCTTGCTTATCATTTTGAAAAAGCGGAAATGCCGGATAAGGGTTTTGAATTTTTGTTTCTTTCCGCGGAAAAAGCCCACAATATGTACGCAAATACTTCTGCGATTGATTTTTATCGGAGGGCGGAAAATCTTTATCGCAGGAAATTAAAATATTTTTCTCTACCAAGAAAAAAGAATTTAATTAATCTCTATCATAATCAGGGACGGCTTTATCGCCTTTTGGGAAAATATAACAAAGCCATATCAAGTTTTCTTGAAATGCAAAAATGGGCTAAAAAGATCCATTCTCTCAGAAAGTACGCTTATTCTCTCAATTTTATCGGTACATGTTTTCGTCTTAAGGGATTTCATCAAAATGCACTTAAATGGTGTTACAGGGCACTGAAAATCAGCAAAAGGATAAAGGATGAAAATCTTATTGCTTTCTGTCTGACAAGCATTGGGGTTATTTACTGGTATCTGGGCAGGTATAAAGAAGCGATCAGGGCAGGAGAGGAGTCGCTCGCTCTAAAAAGAAAGTCCAATGATTTGAAGTCAGTGGCGAGAGGGTTATTCGGTTTGGGAAATTCGTATATAAAATGCAATGATATAAATTCCGCCTACAGATGTTTCAAAGAATTGTTATATCTGTCAAAAAAATTCAACGACCTTTTGAGCAAATCTTACAGTTATGAGGGAATGGGTTATTGTTTTTGCAGGATGGGGGATATTGGAAGGGGAATCAACTATATTGAAAGAAGTTTGTTTTTGCGCTCGCAGATTGAGTTTAAGCGGGGAATTGCGTATAGTTATTGTGATTTGGGAGAGATATATTTCCATCTGGGTTTTATTGGAGAGGCGGAAAGCAATATAAGAAAGGCGCTTAAAGTTTCCTCAGAGATTGAAGACAGTAATTTTGAAAGTGATGTTTTAAGAAATATGGGTTTGATATGTTTGAAAAAGAAAAAATTCGATTTGGCATTTGGGTATCTGACGGAATCTTACAAGCAGGCTATTAAAACAAGATTTTTCGAGGCAAGAGTAAAATCTATCTATACGCTCGGTTATTACTATAAAACAATCGGAAATTTTTTAAAAGCGAAGTATTATTT
>JAGHAG010000082.1 GCA_021161625.1 Elusimicrobiota bacterium | reverse complement strand
GCTTAAAAGAAGAATGAAAATATTTTGTCCCATATTTATTTTTTTCCAATGGTTAATATTGCCTGGTTGGCATATATAAAATTAGTTTTAAGAATTTTAAATCCACAACTTCTAAGAATTTCTTCTTGTTCTTTTGGAAGAAAAAATTTATTAGGGGATACCTTCTTTTTATATGGAAAGAGCATAAGAGAAAATGCCTTAAATGATTTTAAAAAGCGTAAACCTCCTTTTAAAAAACCATCTCTTTTTATTGTTTCTTTTATATCCTCAAGAAAAATTTTAATGTCTCTTCCTCCTTTTTTAGGGTTTACTACTGCTATTTTTCCACCGTTTTTAAGTACACGATAAAGTTCTTTAAGTATTTTTTTTCTCTCTTGTTTGGGGATTAAATAAAGAACATTAATTGCTGCTATTTTGTCAAATGTGTTACTTTGGAAAGGAAGAGATTTTCTGATATTTAATTTCAATAAATTTGCCTCAGGAATTTTTTGTTTACAAAACTCTAAGGCAAATTTAGAATTATCGATTCCTGTGATCTCTTCTACTTTCATTTCTTTAAGCATTTTTAAAAAATGTCCTGTCCCGCAACCAATGTCGAGAACTTTGTCTTTTCTTTTGATATCTAATTCTTTTAAAACGGTTTCAAGAAGATGTTTATGAGGAAGGCACTCACCAATCAGAGTGTCGTATGCTTTAAAATATTGTCTACTTTCAAAAGCACCGCTAGATGACATCTTTTTTTATATATCTGTTTTTAATTTCTTTTTGAGGTTGAAATTTTTTAAAGGCTACTTTTCCCACATTATAGTCGATATGAGATAAGGCGTCTTTAAATTCCGAATTGTGTTTTTTTAGAGATTCAAAAACAGTCTCTCGAAATAGCTGTTTTAAATTGTTGTCTGGAGCAATTTGCGGCTTGAGCTCAATTTTAATTAGTAAATCTGGATCCCCGTTTTGGTTTGTGATTTTTTCTACTTCAAACCTTCCAGTATGATAGTTCATAATTTTGGGATTCGACAGAGCAGCTTGGAAATTTTCAATATATATATTTGCTCCTCTAAAAATAATAGTTCCGTCACTTCTGCCATATACATAAAAGAAAGGCAGATGAAGCACTCTTTTTGGGTTAAATCCTTTAGATTTTAAAATGTCGAAAATATCTATTCCAAACTTTTTTAATGAAGAAATCATTTTTTGAAAAGGGATTGCGCCTCCTCGATCTTTAATTCTGTATCGGATTACTGGAGTTGAATTATAACAGGTAAAAAGGATTTCTCCGTTTTCTTCTTCAACATAGTGCAATAGGGGATTATACTGAAACAACATAGGAATATGTTCTTTGCCAAATAGATGAAGAGCTAATTTTTGATTTTTCCACGCCAATCTTCTAATAATTACTGAAAGCGGAGATTCAAGAGCTGTCCCAAGTCCCACATCTACGGCTCCATAATTAGAATATATTTTTGGTATTCCCGGCTCTTCGATTTTAACATTTAAAATTTTTGCCAAATAATCTCGCCAGTTTTCAGTATTATCTTCTCCTCCGCCCACCAAAGTAATTTTATATTTAGAAAAATCAAATTTTCGAGCCACACCTTCTTCAATAAGATTTTTTAAAAACGGAGGGTATCCTGCAACGATAATATGTTGATAATACTTGCCCATTTTTTCTATAATTTCTAGGGTTTCGGGAATATTTGGTCCGGGGTTTATCACAGAGAAAACATATTTTCGCTTTCTAGCGATTTCTCTCATAAGTCGAGAAACCTTTTCTCCGCTAGGCCAGGTTCCCATAGCAAAACATACAATAAAAAGAGTTTTGTACTTTTTCAAACAAGCGTGGTATACCAAACCAAACTCAAAATGACGCTTGGTAGTTTCATCTTCTTCAGGTAAACGAGGCCAATAAATAGGAATTCCTGAGTATCCCGAACTTCGCTCAATAGAGAATATCTCGTTAATTCTTCGGTCAATAATTCTAGATGTCATTTCGTATTTTAAAACATAATTCTCCTTCGAGGTAATAGGAAGTTTTTGAAAATCGTTTATTGTTTTTATGCTCTTTGGGTTAATGTTATGTTTCTTTAAAAAATCTTTATATGCGGGCACATATTTGGCGACGTAACGAAATCCTAAAAGAAGCTTCTTCTGGGCAAGTTTTTCCAATAAGGCGGGAGGAACTTTTGAAAGAAACCAAATTGTTCTTTCGGGCTCTTTTGTTATAAAATTTTCAAAGGGAGTAAAAAAAGTTTTGAGCATATTTTGTTATTTTTCTATTAATTCTTCAATATCTTCAACAATAATTTTGGGAATGTTGTCAGTGAGATCAACCTTTCCGTTTACAATAACAATTTTGTTTTCCTGAAGAATGGTGGAATGTCTCTCAATGATTCCCGGAAATACAATAGTTTCTATTTTTTCTGTTAGGTCTTCTACTTCCATAAAAAGCATCGGTTTTCCATTTTTGGTAATGATTTTTTTAATTCTGGTAATGACGCCGGCGATTTTAATACGCGACCCGACATCAATAGATTTTTTGAAAGGATAAGAAAAGAAACGATCTTTATTATTTTCTGTCAGTTCCTGATGTATTTTTTTGATGGGCACTGTTATTTTAGATAGGGCTTTTTGAAAGGATTGCAAGGGATGGCCGGAGATATAAAGACCTAAGAGTTCTTTTTCCCAAGATAATTTTTCATGGTTGCTTAATGGTTGAGCCTCTTTAAGAGGGAGAGTGTTTTGTTGGTGACTGGCGAGGCTGTCAAATAATCCCTTTTGGCCATTAGATTTAGATCTGTGAATTTCTCTTAAATATTCTAAAATTTTATCTAAATTATAAAGAAGTTTATTTCTTTCTTCTAATTTATCAAAGACACCCGTCTTGATTAATGCTTCTAGAGATTTTTTATTTATATCTTTTGGAGTAATCCGATGAAGAAAATCGCTGAAAGATTGAAATTTTCCACCTCGTTTTCTTTCAGCGACAATTGTTTCAACTACATTATGTCCAACATTTTTAATCGCAAGAAGTCCAAACCTGATTTTATTTTTGTCCACCACTGTAAAGTTTTCGAAGCTTTCATTGATGTCGGGCGGCAGTACTTCAATTCCCATTCTTTTACATTCTTCTAAAAGAAAAGCAATACGTTCAATATCTTGTTTTTCTGAAGCCAATACAGCCGCCATAAATTCTACCGGGTAGTGGGCTTTTAAATAAGCAGTCTGATACGCAACAATTGCGTAGCCTGTTGAATGGCTGCGGTTAAATCCATATCGGGCAAAGGGCAAAAACCACTCCCATATTTTTTGGGCTATTTTTTTGTCTACTCCATTTTTGATTGCACCCTGAATAAATTTTTCCTTTTGGGCAACTAGAAGTTTTTTGATTTTTTTACCAATTGCTTTTCTTAAGATATCTGCCTCGCTTAGGGTAAATCCGGCAATTTGTTGAGCAATTTGCATTATTTGTTCCTGAAAGACAGGGATGCCGTAGGTTTCTTTTAAGATAGGTTCAAGTTTTGGATGAAGGTAATTTATTCGTTTTTTGTTTTTTTTGCGGGCAATATATGTAGGAATAAAATCCATTGGTCCTGGTCGGTAAAGAGCAAGAATTGCTACGATATCTTCAAAAGCAGATGGTTGGAGCTGTCGAAGGCATCTTTTCATTCCTCCACTTTCAAGTTGGAAAACACAATTAGTATTTCCTTTCTGAAGCAAAGAAAAAGTTTTTCTATCATCAAAGGGGATCTCGCTGATATCTATATCTTCCTTTCTTATTTTTTTAACAAGTTTTATTGTGTTTTCGATAATGGTAAGGTTTTTTAATCCTAAAAAGTCCATTTTTAGCAAACCGAGGTCTTCGATAGAATGCATTTCGTATTGAGTAACAATGGCTTTATCGTCTTGAGTAGGATGTTGAAGAGGAACAATATCATCGAGAGGCTGGGGCGAAATGACTACTCCGCAGGCATGAGTGGAAGCGTGTCTGGCAACTCCCTCAAGTTTTTTGGAGATATCAATCAATTTTTGAATTTTTTGGTCTGAAATATATGCCTGTTTAAATTCATCGATTCTGGAAAGTGTATCGTCAAGCGAGTATCCAAATGGAATCATTTTCGCAATTTTATCGCAAAAGCTGTAAGGATATCCTAAGACTCTACCTACATCTCTTACCACAGCGCGTGCAGCCATCGTTCCAAAAGTTATTATTTGAGCTACATGGTTTTGTCCATATTTTTGAGAAACATATCTGATTACTTCGTCTCGTCTCGTGTCTGCAAAATCTAAATCAATATCAGGCATCGAGATTCTTTCAGGATTGAGAAACCGCTCAAAAAGAAGGTTATGTTTAATAGGATTAATGTTTGTGATTCCTGTGAGATATGACACCAAGGAACCCCCTGCAGACCCCCTGCCCGGCCCTACAACTATTTCATTATTTTTTGCCCAGTTAACAAGGTCCTGTACAATAAGAAAGTAGGGGGCAAAGCCGGTTTTCTTTATCACCTCCAGCTCATAATTTAGTCGTTTTTCTGCCTCTTTTTTGTTTTGTTTAAACTCTTTTTCTTTTCTTCTCAATCCTTCCAAGCATAATTTTCTTAAATAGTCATCAGGAGTTAATTCGTCAGGAACTGAGAAAGAAGGCAGGCGGCTTTTATCCAGCTCGAACTCGAAGGTGCAGAGGTCAACAATTTTTTGAGTGTTTTCAATTGCTTCAGGAATATCTTTGAACGCACTTATCATTTTTTCCGGAGGACGAAGAGAGAAATCGTCTGCTTTGAGGGTTAAGCGTTCAGGGTTATCGGGTTTGGCGCCTGTATTGATAAGCATTAAGATATCTTGGATTTCAGCATCTTCAGGTTGAAGATAATGAACATCATTGGTGGCAACTAGAGGTATGTGATGTTTTTTTGATATTTCAATGAGCGCTTTATTAACTTTTTTCTGTTCAGGGATGTTTGGGTGGTGTTGAAGTTCCAAGAAAAATCCATCATTTCCAAAAACCGATTTATATTTCAATGCCAGTTGTTCTGCTTGATCAAACTTATTACTCAAAATCAGGCGAGGAATTTTACCCTGTAAGCATGCGGTTAAGACAATTAGCCCATCAGAATATTTAAACAACAAATCTTCATCTATTCTCGGTTTATAATAAAAACCTTCAAGGTGTGCTTTTGTTACTAGTTTCACTAAGTTTTTGTAACCGGTTTCATTTTTTGCCAAAAGAACGATGTGGTATCTCACGTTGTCTATATTGGGTCTTTTTTGAGTCATTTTTTCTCTTGCCAGATAAAGTTCGCAGCCAATAATCGGTTTAATTCCCGATGCTTTAGCTTTTTTAAAGAATTCCACTGCTCCGTAAAGCACTCCGTGGTCAGTTAATGCCAAGCTGTCCATTCCTAATTCTTTTGTGTAATTTAAAAGATCGTCTATTTTTGGTAGACCGTCTAAGAGAGAATAATGACTGTGAACGTGAAGATGGGTAAATTTTAGAGACATATCAAGATTATGTAAGATGAGCAATTAAATTTTTACATTTCAGTCCTTGAGCAATTGTTTCTCCTTCGACAGAAGTTCCGGTTAAAATAAGAATTTCCTGAAATTGTGCGTTTTCTAAATTAAAATTTCCATCAATATCTGTTTCCTGAAAATCACCCAGCCCTTGAAAAAAGGCTTCCTTCAAAACGACCGAACCAACAATTTTTGCTTTTTTAAGATATATATCTCCTCTTATTTTTCCTGTAGGGGTATCAATATCAAAAACTTCGACCTTTTTAAGGTTAAGATTTCCACCCACCCAGATTTTGTTTAGACCTAGAAATCCTGAAATCTTTGATCCCTCAAAATTAATATTTTTTTTGAATTTTGAAGAAATTAGATTAACAACTTCTCTAATGCGAGCATTCTTGACAATTAAGGATCCATTAATTTGAGAATTATCAAAATATAAAGTAGTATAAATTAAGCAGTTGGAGAAGTTGATATTTCCGTTAATGGTACAGTTGTCAAAGTAAACAGCACCCTGAATAGTAGAACCCTCAAAATTAAGGGATGTGTTAATCTCTTTTTCTGAAAAAGAAAATTCAGGCAGAAGTTTATAAGATAAATCCGCAGGTCGGTTTTCTTTTTCTGCGTTCCTGATTTCTCTTAGAAGTTGGTCAAAAGTAAAACGCTCAAGAGGTTTATTCATAAAATCACAACAAAAAAAACCTTTCTTTATTATAGACATTTTTTTTCAAAATGCCAAAAGATAACATAGAACTAAAACTAAGAAGGTGCAGTTTTAAATATATTGTTGGGGTAGACGAAGCAGGGAGGGGACCCTTGGCAGGGCCAGTTGTGGCAGTAGCGGTATTAATAAAGTTTAAAATTCAAAATGCAACCTTGCCTGCCGGCAGGCAGGAATGCAAAATTGCAACGAAAAGTTGCGCGGCAACCTCGTTGCTTTGCGCAATTCAAGATTCAAAATTAGCAAATTCAAAATTACAGATTCAAGACTCAAAAAAGCTTTCGGCAAGGAAAAGAGAAGAAGTTTTTGAGGCTTTAAAAAATCATCCAAAAATTTTGTGGGGAAAGGGAATGGTGTCGGCAAAAGTAATTGACAGAATTAATATCTGGGAGGCAACTAAACTTGCTACCAAAAGGGCCATTAAGAATTTAGAGAAAAAAACAGGGAAAAGATTGCCAAAAAAGAAAACTCTTGTAATCGTTGATGGAAACCTCAAAATTGAGAGCGGGTATTTTGAGGCATCCATCATAAAAGCTGATCAGAAAATTCCAGAATGCATTTTGGCTTCAATTTTTGCAAAAGTTATAAGAGATAGGTTAATGG
>JAGHAG010000053.1 GCA_021161625.1 Elusimicrobiota bacterium | reverse complement strand
TTGCATAGGTTTTTTTCTCTTTGACTTTTCCACCAAAAAGTGACTTCCCAAAAGCCCTGTATTCATTTTTTATAACAGTGAATTTTATTGTATGCGTTGGCTGTGCTTTTTTTGTATCTGTTGCCCATCTTCTTCTGTAATAAGCAGGTCTGTATCTTGTTCTGAAGGGTGGACAGGGAACCGGAATTGACCCTATAAAGGGAATTTCAACAATTTTCCACCACCGTACACTTAAATTTCTTCCTTTTAATTTCATAGAAAAAGAACCTGTTGGATATGCCCTGTCAGCACCGTTTAACCGAGCAACTTTATAGCCGACGGCAAACGCCTGACCTGAGCCCGCACGAACCCATGCCGTCTGAACCCCTCTGAAAGTTTCATATGCCCCTTTCAGGTCTTTTAGCATATCCCCTCCACCCCAAAAAACAGGCGGAAGACCTGTAAGGCCAGGAAGTCCATAAATTAAATTGTTGTTAAGAGCAATTGTATTGAGTGAGCGGGCAAGAATTTTTGTTGCACTTAACGCAGCACAATCAGCAGCATTCTGCATCTGAATTCTTCTGTAAAAAATAACACCTGTGTTTATTGTCATAAATGCAGAAAGACATAAAATTAAAATCGTAAGAGCAACCAAAGCAATTGCCTGCCCTTTCCTTGCCTCTGGCGAAGAAGTGAAAAGTGAAAAGTGAAAAGTGAAAAATTGTTTCATCTTACCCCTTCAGGAAGTTCGTGCACCATTGCCCTTGCAGAAGCAGAAAGAGGCAAAATCGGGGCTTTCATAAGCATGGGCTTGAACATATACCTCACAGTGCACTCAACAATTTTTATTCTTCTTCTGCCCTGAATGGTTCCTGGAAGTCCTTTTGGCTTTCTTGAATTTATTGTTGATTTTCTTGTTGAAACCCCTGCAAAATAGCCGTATCCATTTAACCCTATTGTTCTACCTATGACATAAGCAGCAGCGAGATTTGCAGATTTTCCAACAGAAGCGGCTCTTGCAGCCATATTCGCGGCATCATTCAAAGCATACATCGCCTCTGCAATCATTGCAAGTTGTATAACACCAAAAATTAAAGTAAGAAGTATTGGAAAAATAAGAATGACCTCAACAAGAGCCTGTCCTCTATGTCTGACTTCTGACTTCCGACTTCTGTCTTCTGTCTTGGCAAAGCAATCTTTGCAACTACATTTTTTGGCAGACCAAGGGTCTGTAGATACATTTCTTCTTAAACAAATTCCAAGCACCAAATTCCAAGCACCAAACAAATTCAAAATCCTAAATCCCAATAACCTAAACTGTTTGGAATTTAGAACATTGGTATTTTGATATTGTTTGAGATTTGTTATTTGGGATTTGTAATTTAACATTTCTATCCTCTTTCCACTATCCTCTACATTATGGTCTCATCCCCACATAACCCGTTCTTGCACGAACAACATCGTTGTAATGAACTCTCATTGCTGATTGATACATTCTGAAAGCACCATAGGCAACAAGAGCGCACAGAAAAAGGGCTATCACATATTCAGTCATTGCCTGTGCTTTTTTCATTTCAGAATTTATCTTGTGATGTTTCTGAGGGTTTGTGCTCCGACATTGTAGCCCTTTTTTATCTTACCCCCATACATCTTAATTGCAAAAATACAGGCAAGGGCAATCAGGAAAACCAGCAGGATATATTCAGTCATACCCTGCGCGTCTTCCTGATTTAAAAACCCCTGCCCTTTTTTAAAAAGGGCTGTCATTTTAGAATTTTTATCTTGCTGCGTTTCTGAGTTTTCTTGCCCCGCTGTTGAAGGCATTTTTAACTGTGTTTCCAAAAACTCTGACCATTGCATAGGCAAGAAGAGCAATCAAGAAAACCAGCAGGATGTACTCTGTCATACCCTGAGCTTTTTCTTCTGTCAAAAATCTCATCCGCACCTCCTATACAATTTTACATTTTTCATTTTGCATTTTTAATTTTTTTAGTCACCCCAGGCAGATTCAACCTTGTTCCCTGCAGCAATAAATCTGCCTGAGACAGTTTTCCCAAAATTTTTAACAGCAAGGTATGCAAGAAGAGCAATCAAAAAAACAATGAGTATATACTCTGTCATACCCGCTGCCTTTTCCTCTTTAAAAAAATTTCTCATTTTATCGTCCCTCCTGCAGCACCAAGTTTTCGTGCTGCCTGAAGAAGTGCAACATCCAGAACCAGACCAAATGTCCTGACAATCTGTGCACAGGATAAAACAATCAAAAAAATCATCAAAATATATTCTATCATGCCCTGTGCTTTTTCATCTGCAATAAAATTTACCATTTCCTCAACCTGTTTATTGCATCAAGATATGCCTTATTTAAGACAAAATTCAAAATTCTCAAACCAAAAACAACACCCAGAAGGCAAAAAATAAGCATTATGTATTCGCTTTCTCCCTGCCCTTCTTCTGATATAAAAAACTCACAATCCACCATTCTAATTTTAAAAAAAAGGAAGAAATGTGTCAAGATAATTACGATGAACGCGAACAGATGAGGAGGTGGATAAAAAAATGATGTGGGGACAAGGAAACAAACTGTTCGCTATTCGTTTTTATTTATAAATTTGCGATTAAACTGGATTTCAAAACGAAAAACCGTTGCAAAAACTCTCTTAAATGAAGCTCCTTCCCGAAACCACATAACCCCTGGTGAAATTTCCCAGAAAATCCATCTGCGAAAAATAGTGCTTTTATACCTTGGTAGAATTCTGTATCCTTCAACTGAAAAAATATCCTGTTTTGTCCCCCAGAATCCAAAGTTACAGGAAAAGGCACTTCTCGGAGAAAATTGAAATCTATAAGTTATGGACGAATCCCAGTTAAAGGAATTTTTCGGTAAATCAAACAGACCAACACTTCCCCATCTTAACATTATTCTTTTTGAAAAAAGTTTTTCAAAATCCAGATTTACCTTTTCTTCCCATCCTTCGCCTCTGAGCCACAGAGCCTTTATTGAAAATCGCCCGAGCATGGTTTTTGTAAATGGCATATTAAGTCTGTATCTGCTTCTCAGATAAAGTTTTGGTGGAATACCTGTTTTTGTTCCTGCTGCAAACTGCAGGCTGTTTATTATGTTGTAAAAAACACTGTATCTAAAACCAATCTTTGAACGCTTGAGTTTCTCCTCCTGTGATAGAGTTGTTGTCTGTATCTGGGTTTGTGTCTTTTGCTCGCCTGATTCTTCTTCCCTTTCAATAATTAGTTTCAATTTTTTTGATGCCTTTGGAAGACGAACATTTATGTGGACAAATGTTCGCAAATAAAATTTCCCGCCCTGTTCAAATCTGAAATCCGTAATCCATCTTAATTTTGAGGTGGGTTCTTCTTCTATAATTCTTTCATCAGTAAAGAAATTGTCAAACCACTCCACAGGAACATATATACTTTTTGCAATAAGTTCATAGGTTTTATCAAAAAAACTTCTCTTCTGCGCGATGAGGGGCGAGGTTAAAATAAAAACAAGAAAAACTTTTTCAATCAAATTAAACAGATTTTCCATGACAAAATTTTAACAAAAAAACTTTCCTGTCAAAACACAGAAGTAAGTAGTAAGTAGTAAGTGGTAAGTAGGAACTGGAAAGTAATAAAGAGTTGGATTCCTTTTCCGCTTTTCTGTTAACCCCTGTGGACTATGAACTGTGAACCATTTTAAGCAGACCAAGGGTCGGCCGCTACATTGCGAGTGGTCTCTGGCAGGCAGGGCTATACATAGTTGCAAAGCGTCAACTTTGCCTACAATATTACAAATCCTAAATTCTAAATCCCAAATCCTAAACAAATTCAAATTACCAAATTTCAAATGTCCCAAACCCTTTTCTTCTTTTCTGTTTTGAGCATTCGGATTTCGATATTGTTTAGAATTTAGAGTTTCGGATTTAGTGTTTTTTACACGCTTTATCATCTTATTCTTTTTCACTTTAATCAACTTTTCCACTACATTTTTCATTTTTAATTTTGCATTTTTCATTTTTTTTAGCGTCCCTGACGCCAGAACCACGAGCATCTATTCTACAAATTTGGCGAATAGTAATGCGATCGCTACATTTCTTTCCACTATCCTCTATCCACTTTCCTCTTTTTCAGTTTTTGAAATTTTTTTCTATACTAAAATGTGTTTGAGGTTATAAAAAAATTTCATTCTGCAAGAGCAGGCGTGTTAAAGACACCTCATGGTGAAATTCCAACGCCTGTTTTTATGCCTGTGGGAACTCAAGGGACACTAAAAGGAGTTCCCCATTTTCTTGTTGACTGTCCTGTAATTCTTTCAAACACATATTATCTGTATCTCAAACCAGGCATTGAGATTATCAAAAAGTTTGGAGGACTTCACAGGTTTATAAACTGGGAAAATTCAATTCTTACAGATTCAGGGGGTTTTCAGATTTTTTCTCTCTCATCTCTTTTCAAAATCCATGATGGTGGGGTTGAATTCAAGTCAATCTATGATGGGTCAACCCATTTTCTCACTCCGAAAGATGTAATTGACATAGAATTTGCCCTTGGAAGTGATATAATAATGCCTCTGGATATCTGTCTTCCATGGCCCCAGCCAAAAGCAGTTCAGAAAAACGCAACAATTCAGACAATAAAATGGGCAGAGGAAAGCATAAGGCACTTTAAGGAAAAAAATTCAAAACAAAAACTTTTTGCAATTATTCAGGGTGGAACCGAACAGGATTTAAGAAAATTTTGCATTGAAAGTTTGAGGAAACTTCCTTTTGATGGTTTTGCCATAGGCGGGCTTGCTGTTGGTGAACCTCTTTCCATCCGACTTGAAATTCTGAAAACCTGTCTTGATGAAATTGATGAAAATGCTCCAAGATATGTTATGGGTATGGGACCACCTGATGAATTGTGGGAGGCGGTTGAACTTGGCGCGGATATGTTTGACTGTGTTATGCCAACAAGAAACGGAAGAAATGCGCAGGCATTTACCTTCACAGGAAAATTGAATTTGAGAAATTCAAAATTCAAACAGGATGAAAAACCTCTTGATGAAAACTGCCCCTGTCCTTGCTGTCAGAGATATTCAAGAGCATACATCCACCATCTTTTTAATGTTGGGGAAATGCTTGCACAGATTTTAACATCTTTACACAATATAAATTTTATGTTATCCTTGATGAATTTGATGAGAAGTTCCATATTAAACGGAACTTTTCAGGAAGAGAAAAAGAAATTTTTAGAAAGATGGAGGCAAAATGATTCTTGAAACACTGCTCTATGCTCAGGCACAAACCTCTCCACAACCCCAGCCATCACCCATAGGGGCATTCTTCCCTTTGATACTTATTTTTGTGATTTTCTATTTTCTTTTAATTCGTCCACAGCAAAAGCAGATTAAAAAACACCAAGAGATGGTGGCGTCTCTTAAAAAGGGAGATAAAATCATAACTTCCGGCGGAATTGTGGGAACAATTCAGAAAATTGATGGTGATGAAATTGTTATAACAACAGAGAATACGAGTTTAAGGATAAGAAAAAATTCAGTTACTTCTATTAAAAAATAAATGCCAAAAAGTTTGCAGTATAAACTGATTTTGATTTTATGCGTTATCTTTGCATCTTTTTATTTAATTATTCCTTCAATATCGTGGTATTCAAAAAAACACACTCCTGATGAGAGCACACCTGAAAGAGTTTTTAAACTGGGACTTGATTTGCAGGGTGGCATTCGTCTTTTGTTAGAAGTTGAAGTTGAAAAAGTAAAACAGGAAAACAGAAAAGATGTTGTTCCAAGAGCCCTTGAAATAATAAGGAATAGAATTGACCAGTTTGGCGTCTCTGAGCCAATCATAACAAAACAGGGAGAAAAGTGGATTGTTGTTCAACTGCCCGGCATTAAGGAACCGAAAAGAGCAATTGAAATCATAGGAAAAACTGCACAACTTGAATTTCGTCTGGTGAGTGACTCAACGGACCTTGAAAATCCACCTGAGGGTTACACGGTTTTAAAAACAAAAGACGGTGGAAAACTTATTGTAAGCAAAGAACCTCAGTTAACAGGAGCATATCTAAAAGATGCACGGGTTGAAATAGGTGGCTCCTATAATCTCCCATACATAGGACTGGAATTTACAAAAGAAGGGGGTAAAAAATTTGCAAAAATAACAGGTGAAAATGTTGGGAAACGACTTGCAATTGTTCTGGATGGAATAATTCAGTCAGCACCAAATATAAGAGAAAGAATCCCGAATGGAAGAGCAATAATTGAGGGTATGTTTTCCCTTGATGAGGCAAAGGACCTTGCTCTTGTTTTAAGAGCAGGTGCTCTTCCTGCCCCTGTGAAAATAATTGAAAATCGCACAATAGGACCCACCTTAGGAAGTGATTCTGTCAGAAGGGGACTTCGCGCAGTTATTGTGGGATTCTGCCTTGTAATTGTTTTCATGCTCATTTATTACAAAAAAGCAGGAATTCTCGCAGACATTGCCCTTCTCTTAAATCTTTTAATTTTAGGAGCGGTTTTATCTCTTCTTGAAGCAACTCTTACCCTTCCCGGAATTGCAGGAATTGTCCTTACAATTGGCACTGCTGTTGATGCAAATGTTCTGATTTTTGCAAGAATAAAAGAAGAACTTAAAGCGGGTAAAACACCACTTGTTGCAATTGACTCGGGATATCAAAAGGCATTCAGCACGATTTTAGATGCAAACATCACAACCTTAATTGCAGCAGGATTTCTGCTTCAGTTTGGAAGCGGCCCAATAAAGGGATTTGCAATTACGCTCATGATAGGAATTTTTGCAAGCATGTTTACTGCAATTTTTGTAACCCATACAATCTGGGATGCGGTTCTCTTCGGAAAAAAAGTTGAGAGGATTTCAATATGATAAAATTTATTGAAAAAAGAAAAAATGCCTTTCTGGTTTCAGGTGCATTGATTTTGCTTTCCATTTATGGAACTTCAGTAAAAAAGATAAACTGGGGAATTGACTTTACAGGTGGCACACTTGCACAGGTTTCTTTTAAAAAAGATGTTTCAATAGAAAGTTTGAGGGAAAAACTTTCTGAATTTAAACCCGTAATTCAAAGGTTTGCAAATACAAACACCTTTCTTTTGAAATTCTCGCAAATAAAACAGCAGGATATTTCTGTAAAACTAAATACAATTCTTATGGAAAATTTTAAAGAAAGTGAGCCACAAATAGAAAAATTTGAAATGGTTGGTCCTGTGGTCGGAAAATTCTTGATTAAGGCAGCAATTTATGCTTTTTTCGGCGCTTTTATCGGAATTATCTTTTATGTTGCAATAAGATTTAAAGGCGGAATATGGGGAATTGCTGCGGTTATTGCTCTGATTCACGATGTCTTTATTACTTTCGGAATACTCTGCCTTATGAACTACACAATAGACCTCATCATCATAACAGGACTTTTATTTATTGCAGGTTATTCTGTAAATGACACAATTGTCATCTACGACAGAATTCGTGAAAATTTGAGAAAGGGGCTTAGAAAATCAAACGCAGAAATTTTTGACACTTCAATCAATCAGACCCTGTCAAGAACCCTTGTAACTTCACTCACCACACTTCTTGTTGTTGCAACACTTCTCCTGCTCGGCGGAATGGCAATAAAATCCTTTGCAATAACTCTTTTTATCGGAATTATAATTGGAACATATTCGTCAATTTTTATTGCAAGCCCTCTTGTTTATATCACAAAAAAGTAAATTTGTATTTTTTGCAAATCTGCTTTTTCCTTTTATTGAGATTGAATTTCAATTGCAGGTTAAAAAGCCCTGCTTGTCAATAGAGTTCTTCTCTTAAAAATCTCGCCAGTGCGTGAAGAATTGTTTGTTCAAAACTTTTTTGTCTGTTTGTAAAATGCTTCAAGAAAAACCCCACAGCCCCCCATTTTTGCTTTGTATTTTTGTCCTTCTGGAGTTCATCCATCACATCGCCAAGTTCCCTTCCCCTATCAAGTTTTTTTACAATAAAATCCGGGAGCAAAAGCCCGTTGCTGTCACTGATGCCAACCCTTCCCTTTTTATCAACAATCACAACAACACCATATAAAAATGTGCCAAATTTTGTTTTTTCAATTCCGCCCTCAAGACCAACACCAAAATCCGCCCTCGCTTTTTTTAACACTTTTTTCGCACGGTTAAGGGAACCTTTTACTGTTTCATCCCATGTCCGCGGGGTGTGATGAACGCCTGAGGGGACATCAATACTGACAACCTCTATTTTCTTATTTTTAAAAACTTTTTTGAAAACTGTTTGTGTTGCTCTGACTTTCACCGGGTTTTTTGAGCCAACTGCAATTTTCATCTGATACCTCAAAAATTTTAATTATTATACATAGAAACCTGACATTTGCAAATTTACTGTGAATAATTCAGGTTAATTTTTATTCAGTATAGTTTTAAGTGCTTTTACAACATCCGGATCAAAATCTTTCCCTGAACGGGAATTTATAATTTTGAGCGCCTCTTTTTTTGAAAACGCTTCCCTCTGGGGTCTCTTTGAAATAAGAGCAATATATGCATCTGCAACCGCAATAATTCTTGAACCCATGGGAATGTCTCCTTCTTTTAAGCCATCTGGGTACCCCTGTCCGTCCCATTTTTCATGATGGTGCCGAACAATCGGGATAAGAGCAGAAAAAGAAGGAATAATGCTCAAAATTCTTATGGTATAGTCAATGTGTTTCTTATATCTTTCCATATCCTCTTTGCTCCATCGGGTTTTTTTTGCAAGCAATTTTGGACTGATACCTATTTTACCAACATTGCACAGAAAAGCCGCCATTTCTATTTTTACTACCAGATATTCGGCCAAATTCATTTTTCGGGCTATATCCCGTGCAACTTCAGAGACCCTTTTGCTGTGTCCTATAAAAAATCTATCCTTTTTATCCTCTTTGCGGATAAACTCAAATAAGGTCTGTGAAACGACCTGCTCCATTCTTGACGACAACTTGAGAAGTTTTTCAGCAATGTTTTCTATTCTCTTCTTACCTTTAACACCCTTTTTCCCTGTGAAGTATGTATCATAACTGCTGCACATCTGCATTCCACCCTGCAGTTTTGCCATTTTTACAAATCTGGATGCAATTTTCAGAAATTCTGTGTGTTTTTTTATCTTATCCTCAGGATATGAAACAAGCCCACCACTTATTTTTAATTTCACTTTTTTACTGCTCTTGCCAAACTCTGTTTCTGAAATTTCTCTGAAAATCCTTTTGCCAAGTTCTATAGCTTTTTCCATGGGGGTTTCTGGAAAAACAATCAAAAACTCCTCTCCACCAAATCTTGCAATTAAATCAGAACCCCTTAAAATTGAAGCAAATTTTTCCGCAAGTTGCTTTAAAACCAGATCCCCAAATGGATAGCCATAAACATCGTTTATTGCTTTGAAAAAATCCACATCAATCAAAATCATTGACAGGGGTCTGCCGTATCTTTTTGCTCTTTGAAATTCTGTTCTGATGAATTCCTCATAAACCCTGAATGTAAAAAGTCCTGTATGAAAATCCTTATAGGCAATTTTTTTCAGTTTCCTGTTTACATATCCCAGTTTTCTGTTTAAATACTTTAATTTTTCCCTGTAAATGTACTGTTTTGTTATATCATATAGATATATCTGAACAACTCCGAATTCCAAAATTGAGCTTATTCCAAATTTTGCCTTTATCTGGCTTCCATCAGGTTTGAGAATTTCGCACTCCCCTGCTATTCTTTTATTTCTTCTTGCATATCCCAGAAAGTTCGTAAAGTATTCAGGCCTGTCACAGAAATCTCCTAAACTTCTTCCTAAGACATTTTTCTGCGTGCTGTAACCAACCATTTTCAAAAAAGCCCTGTTAGTATAGATAATTTCTCCTGTTAAATTTGCAAAAACCGTGCCTATTGGTGAATCATCCACTGCTGATTTCATCAGTAACAACTGCTCTTCAAATTTTTTTATTTTTGTTATGTTTATAATGGATGATAGAAAAAAAGTTTTTCCTTTCACTTTGATGGGAGTGGAAGAAAAACATACCGTGAGAATTTCTCCTTTTTTGCTTTTAATTTCTGTTATAAAGTCCTTTACAAAACCTTTTTTTTTCATTTCTTTCAGAAATCTGTCTCTACCCAACAGGTTTGCATAAAATTCAACAATATTCTTTTTAAGAACCTCATCTTTTGTATATCCAACAATTTTCAATAAGGGTTTATTGATGTCATAAATTTTTCCTTTTTCATCTGTCAAAATTAAAGATAAGTACGAATTGTTAAATATATTCATATTTAATTTTCGTCTAATAATCTCAACTTCTCTTTTCATAAAAGCCTCCACTAATATACTACTCTGTTTTCCGGATTAATGCAATGTGACTTTAGATACAATTTGTAAATTGTGGAGGAGATACTGATTAATATCGGTTTGTGTTTGAATAATCTTGCTCATCCTGTTGATGTGTTTATTGCCCACAGGAATCATCCTTTTTTGTTTTTAACCCCATCCCGCTCTTTCCAAAGAGCGGGATGCCTGAAAGGCCGCCCAGCCCTCTATGCATGAGAGATAAAGTTAAAGAGATGTGAGAATGCTTGGAGAAGGGTAAATGCAAATTAAAATCGTGTTGCTTAGAGGGCTGGGCGGGGTTAACCCGCCCTATCAGAGATAGGGCGGTCCGAAGGACAGATCACAGCCCATTTCTTAATAGGCTGGACCCAGCCCTTTGGAAAAAGGGCTGTGGTTTTTCTAATGAAAAATCTGGGTTAAAATCAAGATAGTAAAGA
>JAGHAG010000038.1 GCA_021161625.1 Elusimicrobiota bacterium | reverse complement strand
TTTCAAGATATTGACAGATATAAGGTCGCACATTAAGAGGAAGATATATATATTGTTTTCTTCCAGGAGACGTTGGAAATTTTAAAAACCATGTTCCTTTTGAGTTTTGAAAAAGAGAATAGGATTTTTGTCTTAGATGAATGGGAAGTAATTTATTTATTTTTGGCTGTGCTGTTTTTTTCCATTTACGCACCCTTGCCCAGAAGATTCTCTGTATTGCAATTGCTCTGTCACGGGCTGTTTGTATCATAGATGTGCTGAGTGAAAATTTATTTTTTGCTGTTGCATAACAGATTTTGTGTAGTTTATAAATACTGGTTGTATTACGATTGCATGCTTCTGTGAGAAAAAAATCAACACACTCGGTAAATTCCTTTTGTATCTTTATAAGAATATTTTTCTTTTTTTGTGTAAGTTTTTTTACAGGAATAACCAGCGTGAGATATTGAAAAGGTTGTTTATTTTTTGATTTTGTGGCATTTTTAAATAAATAAAGAGGCATATTATATTATACAAAAAACCATTTTTAGTCCTGTCTCACTGCTTACTGCTCACAGCTCACTATTTGCTATTCGCTATCATTCGAGCAACAAGCCCCCAGCCACCAGCCACTATTTGCTTAATTGCACTCTATTATAAAATGGAATATTTCATAAATTAAACGACTCTAAACAAATGAAAGGAGAAAAAAAATGAAATGTGGGTGGTCAAAGTTTATTTCTGGATGGCTTGATAATGAACTGACAGAAAAGCAAAGAAAAGAATTTGAATTTCATCTAAAAAATTGTTCTGTGTGTCAGGCAGAGAAAAATAAAATGCAGGGGCTTTCAAGTTTGTTTACTAACATTAGAAGTCAAAAATTTCCTGTATTTGATAAAAAGTTAAATCTAACTGATTTCTCCCGAAAAACAATTATCCCCCCTGTTTACAAAGAATCTCTGTATAAAGTTGCTTTGAGTTTTTCAATGCTTGCTTATGTTTTGAGACCTGAGAATTTTGATATTGACCTTAATGTTATGATTATTGTTTATATGCTGGTTCATCTTTTTCTTTATGTGAGAGATTTAAAGGATATAAAGGGATTTGGATTATGTCCAGCCTGAAAAAGTTTTTTATTGAACAAAAAGCCCAGTCCACAGTTGAATATGTTCTTGGTGTTTTTATTTTGACGATTGTTGCTTATGGTGCAATCAGGGCTTTTGGTTCAGCACTTGGAATATCTTTTAAAAAGACAGCCAGTATTAGAACAGGTATGGCAGGGATGGGACCATAAAATAGTAAATAGCAAATAGCGAATAGCGAATAGTGATTGAGGGAGAAATGTTAAGAGGTGAAAAAGGGCAGGGAGTTGTTGAGAGCCTTCTTGTAACAATCCTATTTTTGACTGCTGTTATTTTTGCAATGGTTCAATTGTGTATGATTGGCTATGGCTGGCTCCGTGCAAATGATGCTGCACAGGCAGGGGTCCGGTGTGCAATTGTTGCAAAAGGTGCTACTGCCAGCAGTAATGAGGCTAAAAATGCTGCTCAATACGGTATAACATATTGTCTGGGTGCTGGACTTCCAGCAAAAGCCACACTTTATGAAAAAACGCTTGGAAATTTAAAAGATAGGGCAGGAAGAGCCATAAGAATGTTTTCTGCGCATGCTTATTATATTCAGCGCCTTATGTTTGCTTCACTTCTTCAGCCAATAGCAGGAGATAAAGACCCATTTATAAAATCAAGGGGGCTTGCAGGTGGTTTTTATGGTGGTGGTGTGCCAATGCTTGATGTATCAAGAAAGTATGGTGTAACAGGTGCTGCACATTGCAGAATGGTAAAGTCACCTGACTGGGAATATTATAAAAAATCATGGAAGGATGGTCCTGAATGGTAAGTATAAAAAATAACAAAGGGCAGGCATTTCCGTATTTCTTTATGATGACAGTTGTTCTTGTTATTTGCTGGATGATGTTAATCAATCTTGGAAAACTTGTAAAGGATAGAATGATGATGCAAAATGCCGCAGACAATGCTGCTCTCTCCGTTGCCTGTTATAGAGCGAGAGTTTTAAACAAAATTGGGCAGTTAAATTTTCTTATTGCGTGTGCACTTTATGGAACTGAATACGGGGTCAGTAATTGGCACGTATTCGGGGCATGGGCAGGTCCTTTTGGTACACCACATCCAGCGATTTATGTTCCAGAATGTTTGATTGACAATCAGAAAAAAATAGCCGCTGTAGGGGATTTACTTTTAGCCAGCAAACCCACTCCATGTCCTGGGACAGGAGGTGGTTCTGGGGAAAGTTCACAAATTATTTCAGGGATAAGAAATCTGGTAAAAGGAATGGTAACTGCTCAGGATACTCTCCGGGCAGCATATGAAACCGGACTTCCAATGTTTTATGCCAATAAAATAGCAAAAAGACAGGAAATAAATGCCAATGGGGATGAATGTGGAGCAGATAATGTAATAATTTTGAAGGGATTAAAACTGGGTCTTAAAAGAAATGAAAAAGGAATAAGATATTTTGCTTCCAAGGCATGGTGGTTTAGT
>JAGHAG010000182.1 GCA_021161625.1 Elusimicrobiota bacterium | reverse complement strand
TGAATTTTCAAAAGGACTTGTAAACGAAAAGAAAAAACTGGAAATAACAAACCAGCAACTTAAAGAAGAAAATGAAAAATTCAAAAAGAATATGGAAAACTATACCGCTGAAATGCAAAAACTGCAGGCTGAAGTCAAAAAACTTATAGATGAAAATAATAAAAAATCTTTAACTATTGAAAACCTCTCAGCAGAAAAAGACAAACTCTCTTTTGAGTTTTCAAAAAAATCGCAGGAGTTTCAAAATATTTCAGATGAATTTTCCAAAGTTTCATCGCAAAAAGAGACCTTTGAAAAAGAAATTGAAAACTTAAAAACTGCTCTGTCTGAAAAGACATTTCAAATCGAATCTCTTATATCCCAAAATTCCCAACTTAAAAAAGAGTCAGAAAACCTCGGAAAAGACCTTAAACTACAAACCAAACTTTTACAAGACCTTTCAAATGAGAAAAGGAATTTTGAAATTGAAAATCAAAAACTCAAAAAAGAAAACAAGAATCTAAAAGACGAAATAAAAAATATCATTGCTAAACAACAAACTCTTACTCAAAATCTTAAATCTACAGAAGAAACCCTTAAAGAAAAATTATTTGAAATTCAAAAATTGACAGATGAAAACAACCAACTAAAACAAAAACTTAAACAATTAGAAGAAGAAGCCACTATAGAAAGAGATTCTCTTGAAAATATATCACGGGAAAATCAGGAATTAAAAGCAACAAAACAGAAACTCATACAGGAACTAAAAAAAGTGTCTCAAAACCTCAAAGACATTCAAAACGAACTTTCCCTTGAAAAGACAAATAATTCCCGAATTTTATCTGAAAAAAATAAAGAGATTGCTTCTCTTGAAAAAATAATTCAGGAATTAAAAGAAGAACTTACTGTAACAAATTCAAAACTCGAAAATTCCACAGTTCGCATAAATGAACTTATTAACGAAAATAAAACCTTAAAATCTCTTGTGGATAATTTCAAAAAGCAAAGTGAGAAAAACAAAAAACTTCTTGATAGAGTCACATTAAAATTCTTGAAAAAAAGAAAAGAATTTGAGGATATTCAAAAGAAAGTAATGAATTTTGATGAGATAAAGAAAAAAATGGATGAAGAAAACAAAACTCTGAAGGAAAAAATCAAAGACATTTCAGAGGAAAATGAAAACCTGAAAAAAGAAATTTTCAGGTTAAAGGAAAGATATGAAGAAAAGGAAAAATCCCTTTTAGCATCCCAAAAAGTGAAAACTCAAAAGCCAAAACTGACAAAAAAATTCAAGTGTTCTGAATGCGGGGCTATTGTTAGTGAAAAAGATACGGTCTGTCCGAAATGCGGGGCAAAATTTGAATAATTACTTTGATGGGGTAATTCCCCTTCTGCTTTTTTCAATAAAATCTACAAGATTTTGAAGTTCTGAAATTTTTGAATATTCTGAAAACTCCTTTATTTTTTTAATTGCCTCTTCCTGTTTAAGTTCACTCTTAAAAAGAATTCTGTATGCTTTTCTCAAATTTGCAATAACTTCTGGTTTAAATCCTGCTCTTTTCAAACCAATTAAGTTAAGACCGTATAAATATGCGGGATTTCGCGCAGCCATTGTATAAGGGGGGACATCCTGATTTATTCTGCTTGCTCCTCCGACAATTGCAAAGGTTCCAATCCTTACAAATTGATGGACAGGTGTAAGTCCTCCTATAATTGCATGGTCAGATATCTCAACATGCCCTGCAAGAGTTGCACAGTTTGCAAGAACGCATTTTTTACCAACTCTGCAGTCGTGTGCAACATGAACATAAGCCATAAGCAGGGTTTCATCTCCAATAACGGTTTTTCCAGATGCTGATGTTCCCCTGTTTACAGTTGTAAACTCTCTTATAAGACAACTTTTGCCTATTTCACAAAAAGTTTCCTCTCCTTTAAATTTTAAATCCTGCGGGTCTGTGCCAATTGAAGCGTATGGATAAATTTTTGTGCCATTGCCAATTTTTGTGTTTTTGTAAATCACAGCCCCGTGCATAATTTGAACATCATCCCCAATTTCAACATTTTCACCTATTTTTACAAAATCCTCTATGTAAACATTTTTTCCAATTTTTGCGTCTTCTGATATAATCGCGTTTTTTGAAATCATTTTTTATCCACAAGAGAAAACATAAATTCGCACTCACAGGCAAGTTTGTCCCCAACAAATGCCTTTCCTGTTGCCTTTCCCCCTCTCAATCTCGGCCTTGTTACCTCAACCTCAAGGCGAAGTTCATCTCCTGGGAAAACAGGGTTCCTGAATTTTGCAGATTCAATTGCCATAAAGTATGGAAGTTTATCCTTATATTCGGGTTTTGAAAGAATCAAAACACAGGCTGTCTGGGCAAGCGCTTCAACAATTAAAACTCCTGGCATTATGGGATTCCCGGGAAAATGCCCTTTAAAAAACCACTCATCTTCCCTCATCTTTCTTTTTCCTATTGCCTTTTTTTCATCCTCAACAATCTTTACAGAATCAACAAAAAGAAAAGGCTCCCGGTGAGGTATGGCTGATTTTACCTGCTCCAGATTCAATTCCATAGGCATCTCCTTTTTTGAAAAATTTTCTATATCATTTAAAAAAAGTTTTGCCAGTGCTGTGTTTGAGGTGTGTCCACCTTTATAGGAAATTATTCTTGCTTTTACAGGTCTTCCTATGAGATAAATGTCTCCCATCAGGTCAAGGATTTTGTGTCTTACAAATTCATCTTCAAAAGTCATAACCTCTTTATTGTGTATTTGCTTTTCACCAATAACAATTGCGTTTTTCAAACTGCCACCTTTTGCAAGACCAACTGCCTCTAACTGCTCTATTTCATAATCAAAGCAATAGGTTTTTGCAGGAGCAATTTCCTTTTTAAATACATCTTCTGTAATGACAAATGCTTTTTCCTGTTTTTTTATAAGGGGATGTTCATATTCTATTGTGCAGGATATTTCAAGCAAATCCGACGGAACTGCTTCTATTCTTGTATCATTTTCACAGTAAGCAATTTTTTGGGATGGTATATAAAAATTCTTTTCAGCATCAAGTTCCTTTATCCCTGCTTCTTCAATCATGCGAACAAACGGAATCGCACTTCCATCGCCTATCGGGGGTTCATCTGCATTCAATTCAATCAGGATATTGTCAATCCCAAGTCCTAAAAAAGTCGCCATTATGTGCTCAATTGTGTGAATTCTGTTTTTGCCCTCTCCAATTGTTGTTCCCCGAACCGTATTTGTTACATGACGGGCATCAGGAATAATTCTTACGCCGTTTTTCACAAAACAGATGCCCTGATTTGCATCTGCAGGCTTAAAAACAATCGTGCATTTTTTACCTGTGTGAAGACCAACTCCTGTAAAGGAAACCTCGCTTCTTATTGTCCTCTGCTTCAACCCTTCCTCCATTTTTCATTTTTTATTTTTAATTTTTTAATGATTTCAGGAAGTTCCAGCATTGCTGCATAAACTTTCATCATAAGGCTGTGTTTTCTTGCAGGAAATCCTGAGACAACCTCCCCATCAGGAACATTCCCTATCACACCTGACTGGGCTCCAATCACAACCCTGTTTCCTATATTAAGATGTCCTGCAATACCTGCCTGTCCTGCAACTGTTACAAAGTCACCAATTTTTGTGCTTCCTGCAATTCCAACCTGTGCAACAATAAGGCAGTGCTTCCCAATTTTTACATTGTGGGCAATCTGAACAAGGTTGTCAATTTTGGTACCCTCTCCTATAACTGTTGCTTCTATTGTTGCCCTGTCAATTGTTACATTTGCTCCAATTTCAACATTGTCGTGAATTTCTACTGTGCCTGTCTGCGGGATTTTAGTATGTCTGCCGTCAATGGTAACATATCCATAACCATCAGAACCTATCACAGTTCCACAGTGAATTATACAGTTTTTCCCTATCTTAACTCCTTCCCTTATTGAAACATTTGGATAAATAAAGGTGCCTTCTCCTATTTCAGCACCTTCGCCCACATAAACGCATGGCATAAACACAACATTTTCACCAATTTTTACATTTTTATCTATATAGCAGAAAGCGCCTATTGAAACACTTTCAGGTACAGGAGATAAAACAACTGCATTTTTATCAATGCCTTTTTTATACTCAGGTTTTTTTGCTTTCAGAATTTCAAGTGCTTTTGCAAATGCAAGATACGGATTTTTTGCAACAAGAAGCGAAATTTCTTTCTGAATACAGACACCCTCTCCAACAATAACCGCGCTGGCATGTGTTTCCTCAACTTTTTTGAGATATTTTGGATTTGAAATAAAAGTAATTTCTCCTTCCTGTGCGGTTTCTATTCCTGAAATCCCCTTTATATCAATATCTTCACCAGAGAGGCAAAGTTCTGCCCCTATTTTTTTGGCAAGTTCTGAGAGTTTCATTTCTCCAGATATTTTAAAACCTCATTCGTTAAATCCGTTGAAGGTAATCCATAGAGAATATCGCTTTTATCCACAACAACATCAAAACCCCTTTTTCTCGCCACCTTCTCTATTGCATCGTATATATTCCCCATTAACTGCATTTTATAATCTTTCCTCAATGCCTCTATTTCAGATAGAGTTTTTCGGGACAATTCCTCCTTCTGTTTTTTCAAATTAAAAATCTCCTCATCATAATCAACTTTTACTGTTGTGGTTGATGTTTTTAAAGTCGCGGTTGAAACTTCAGGAACTGTTCCTGTGGAAACAATTGGAGTTTTCTGTTCCATTTTCTTTATTTCAATCTGCCTTATTTTTTCGTCAATCTCTTTAATTTTTTGCTTCAAATTTTCTTTTTTTAACTCAATCTCTCTTTCTGCAAGTTCTTTCAGAGGATATTTTTCATAAACCTTTTTCACATCAACAAAAGCAATTCTCTGTGTTGAAATTCTTTCAGCATGTAGAAAAGTTAAAAAAGAAAAGTTAAAAAACAAAAACAAAAGGTTAAGATAGGGCCGAGTAACGAGTAATGAGCAATGAGGGAATAGCGAATAGTAAATATGTTCTGATAAATCGGAGCAAATTTCTATAAATTTTTTTCTTTTCTCTTTCATAAAATCTCTAAATATTTTTCTTTGTAATTCATTATAGTCACAAAATTTTTCAAAAAACTCAAACCTAATAAACCACGAACTCCTGTAAGGGATGGGATGTCATGACAAATTACTTCAACTTCCTGTGCCTCAACATCACCTGCTCTTATGCTTTTTACCTTGAGTTTCGGAACCTCTATTATTCCATTAGCTGTAACAATTTCTTGGCGCTCTTTAATAATAGCAGGGTCATAACCAATAATTTTTAGGTCTGCCCAAGAAATAGATGTAAAAACAGCCCCTGAATCCAAAATTAAATCCACCCTAACCCAGCCTTCTGGTCCAACTATCTTGATATTTCTCACTACAATCGGAATGTTAATTGGAACCCGCATAAAATTTACTTTTTAAAACATTACCGCGTAACCTTCAGGAACCAATGGTCCAGCAAACACAATATAAATGTCCTTCAAACCCATCTGTGTTAATTCCTTATCAAAAACCTGCCGGTCTCTATTGTGAAAAACCACTTCACCCTCAGGATTGTCTTTCTCCTTAAAAATACGAAATGCTATCCATTCACCCTGATATTTCTTCTTCGCCTCTTCAAGATTTATCATAACATCCTCCCATCTCAGTTTAGCGAATAGCAAATTGAAATTTCTTCTTTAATCTCATAATCTCCCAATCTCCTAATTTCGCTTCACTTTTCATTTTTAACTTTTAATTTCCCTTGTTACCTTGTCACTTAGTCACTTTATCACTTTTCTTGGCAAAGCAAGCTTTGCAACTACATTTTTTTGGCGAATGGTAATTCGCCCGCTACATTTCCGATTTCTGACTTCTGATTTTACCAAAATATATCACCAATGGTAAAGTACCACTGTGTTTCTTCTTCTCCTGGTCTGTGGTCAAGTCCCCTTGCCCAGTCAAGTCGCACAGGAAAAGCAGGTATTTTAAATCTGATTCCCATACCCCATCCTCTTTTGAAATTGTCCTCTGTTTGACCAAAAGACCATTTCAAATCCTTTATGTCATTCCAGCAACCGCCAAAGTCAAAGAAAAAAGCCCACTGTAAAACTGTCTGCTTTTTTTCACGCACAAGAGGAAACTTCAATTCAAAGTTTGTCACATTCATAAATCTTCCGCCTTCTGAAGGGCCTATGTCTCCTTTATAATCATATCCCCTTACTGACTCTCCACCGCCAACATAAAACCTTTCATAAACAGGCACATCCTTTGTTGAACCATAACCATGAACCGCGCCTGCTCTAAAATTAAAAACAAAAACAAGATGCCAGACAATTTTTAAAAAATGCGAGGTCTGGAGAGTCTGTCTGTGAAAAAAGTTCTGTCCACCAAAAAGACCTGTCGCAATGTCAAAGGAAATTTCCTGAATAGAACCTTTTTCAGGGTCCCAGAAGAAATCCCTTGTGTCTCTTTTTGTGCCAAAACCGAATTTGGAAATTCTACCTCTTTTTTCTGCATAATCTTTCTGGTCAAGCATGTATGTATCCCAGTCCTCAATGTTGAGAAGGTTTACATCTTCATAAGAATATGAAAAATTTATGCGGTAAATTTTGAGAATTTTCTTCCCAAAACCCAGACGCCCTCCTCTTTTATGCTCGTCATAAACATCTCTCCCCAGAACCGCATCGCTGTATTCCTTTGTCCTTGTAATGTCGTAAATGGATGCTGTAAGAGAAAGATTTTTCCCGAAAAGATATGGTTCTGTAAAAGAAATGTTATAATTTTTTCTTCTTTCTCCATATTCAACCAACGCAGACAACCTCTGTCCCATACCTCTGAAATTTGTCTCACTCACCTGAAGAGTGCCAACAAATCTATCCTGAGAGGAATAGCCGGCACCAAGTGAAAGCATGCCGGTCTGCTGTTCGGTAACTTCAAATGTCAAATCCATTTTATCAGGTATGTGGGTATCTGTTGGAATAATCTGAACATCTGAAAAAAAGCCAAGATTAAAAATTTTCCTCTGTGACTCCCTTACATTCGTGAGTTTAAAGGGGTCTCCTTCTTTAACAGTAATCTCTCTTCTTATGACAAAATCTTTTGTCCTGCGATTTCCCTCAATAAAAATTTTTCTTATAAAAATTTGTGGACCTTCTGAAATTTTGAATTCAATGTTCACCTTATCTCCTTCATAAGTATATTCAGGATAAGCAAGAACCTTTAAATATCCGTCATCAGCATAAAACTGCTGTATTGCTTCAAGAACCGCATCTTCTTTTTTCTTTGAATACAACTCTCCTTTTATAAATTTATTTTGTTTGAGAATCTTTTGAAGGTCTTTTGTTTTTTTCAGAACATTTCCAGAAAAAGTGATACTCCCGAGTTTATATTTGTTTCCTTCATAAATAAAAATCAAAATCGTAATATTTTTATTCTTATCATCATAAATAACATAGGGCTTACTTATGGAAAATCTTGCAAAACCTCTGTCTTTATAAAACTTCTTTATCTTATCCACATCATCCTTTAATTTTTCAGGGCTATAGACCTTTTTCTCTTTTGTTTCCATTAAATTCTTTATTTTTTTCTCAGGAAATACTCTCGTCCCAAAAATGGAAACTTTCTTTATAACAATTTTTTCGCCTTCCTCTATGTAAAAAGTTATGGGTGATCTTCCTTTTTCATCTTCCTTGCCAATGTAATAATTTATTTTTGCCTGAGAATAGCCCTCTTCTCCGTAAAGTTGAAGCAGAGATTTTACCTGCTCATTTAACTGTGTTTCTGTAAAGTAATCCCCTTTTGAAATGGTCAATTTTTCCTTAAGTTTTGTTTTTGATATATTTTTATTTCCAACAAATTCTATTTTTTTTTACTCTTGGTTTTTCTTTCAATATAAATTTAACAACAACACCTTTTGTTGTTGTAGAAACCGAAACCTGAACATCCTCAAATTTTCCAAGTTC
>JAGHAG010000155.1 GCA_021161625.1 Elusimicrobiota bacterium | reverse complement strand
CATCCAGGGGCTGCTCTGCATATATATCCATCTCCTACAGGAGGAAAAATACTAATTAATGGGTGTGACAAATCCCTGATATTTGATTTAAATAAAAATGAGTTTTATGCAATAATTCAAAAGTTTGAACTTAATAAACCTTATTTGAAATACAAATTGTCAAAAAGAGGATTAGGTTCTCCCGCGGTATGGTCGCCCAACGGCAAAAAAGTAGCTTTTACTGATGCAGGGGGCATTGGCGTAGGTGTAGGGGTTATAGTTGTAGATATTCCATAGATTAAACCTACTCGACTTGAAAAACGGCTATGAAACAATGTAATAATGTTAAGAGAAAACTGCTGTTTCCCGAAAAATTTAAATAGGTAAGAAATAATCAAACTATGTTCTCTTGTGAAATTTTGGGGGGTGTGGTATAATAGTAAAATTAAAAATGAAATGTTCATGCCCCGACAAATCGGGACACAAAGGGGAATGAAAATACCCCCTACTGTTTCTCCCCCCTAAAAGGGGGGAGATTGAGAGGGGGGATTTATGGATGAAAAATGGAAAAATGAAAATTTAAAATTGGGAGTTTAGAAGTGTTTGAACACTTAAAAAAAACAGACCCTTTAATACACAGAGAAATTCTCAATGAATTAAAAAGAGAGGAACAAACCCTTGAACTTATTGCCTCTGAAAATTTTACTTCTTTTTCTGTTCTGGAGACAGCCTCTTCCTTTTTTACAAACAAATATGCTGAGGGGTATCCTGGAAAAAGATATTATGGGGGATGCGAATTTGTTGATAACGTTGAGGAAATCGCAATTGAAAGATGTAAAAAAATTTTTAAAGCCCCTCATGTAAATGTTCAGCCACATTCAGGAACTCAGGCAAATATGGCTGTCTATTTTGCTGTCTTAAAGCCCGGTGATAAAATTATGGCTTTAAGTTTATCACACGGCGGACACCTGTCTCACGGACATCCTGTAAATTTTTCAGGAAAATTTTTTAAAAAAATAAACATTGAGGTTGACAGAGAAACAGAGACAATAAATTATGATGAAGTAAAAAAACTTGCCAGAAAAACAAAGCCAAAAATCATTGTTACAGGCGCAAGTGCATATCCAAGAAAAATCAGTTTTAAAAAATTCAGAGAAATTGCAGATTCTGTCGGTGCATACCTTATGGCTGACATTGCACACATTGCAGGTCTTATTGCTGCAGGAATTCACCCTTCCCCTTTTCCATGGGCTGATTTTGTAACAACAACAACCCACAAAACCCTTCGCGGTCCAAGGGGCGGTGTTATCATGTGCAGAAAAAAATTCGCATCTGTAATTGATAAAACTGTTATTCCTGGAATTCAGGGTGGGCCTCTTGTTCACATAATCGCAGCAAAAGCGGTTGCATTCGGCGAAGCCCTCAACCCTGAATTTAAAAAATATCAGGTTCAGATTGTAAAAAATGCTAAAGCCCTTGCAAATGAACTTATTAAAAAGGGATTTCGCCTTGTCTCAGGGGGAACAGATACTCATCTTATGCTCGTTGATTTGAGAAACAAAAAGATAACAGGAAAACAGGCACAGGAACTTCTGGAAGAGGCAGGCATTACGGTGAATAAAAACTTAATTCCCTATGACCCTGAAAAACCATTTATAACCTCAGGTATCCGTATCGGAACACCTGCTATTACAACCAGAGGCATGAAAGAAAAGGAAATGAAAATTATTGCCCAACTCATTGACGAAGTTATAACAAAAAAAGACAGAAACACAATAAAAAAAGTTAGAACAAAAGTAAAAGAACTTACAAAAAAATTTCCCATTTATAAGGGGGCTGTATGAAAATTCCAGAAAGTGTCCATCTCATAGAACATCCTCTTCTGAAGCACAAACTCACAATGTTGCGGGATAAAAACACAAGGTCAAAAGAGTTCAGGGAAATCACAGAAGAAATGGCAATGCTTATGGGCTACGAAGTTTTGAAAAACCTTCCCCTGAAAAAAAAGAAAGTCATAACCCCTCTTGAAAGGACAACAGGGTGGCAAATTTCAGGGAAAAAACTTGCGATTATTCCAATTCTGCGTGCAGGAATTGCTCTTGCAGATGGTTTAAAGAAACTTCTTCCCATGGCAAAAACAGGACACATTGGAATTTTTAGAGACCCAAAAACCCTCAAAGCAATAAGATACTATCACAAACTTCCAAAAGACATAAAAAAGCGCCTCTGCATTTTAGTTGACCCCATGCTTGCAACAGGACACAGCGCAAAAGCGGCAATTGACATTTTGAAGAAGGAAGGTGCAAAAACAATCAAATTCTTGTGTCTGGTTTCCTGTCCTGAAGGGATAAAAGAAATCACAAAATATCATCCTGATATTGAAATCTACACAGCGGTTGTTGACAGGCAGTTAAATGACCACGGATACATTCTGCCCGGGCTTGGAGATGCAGGAGACAGAATTTTCGGAACAAAATGATATATGTTTTTTCCTTTTTTCTTCCTCTAATTTTTCTTCTTATTTTTGAACCTGCGATAATATCCTTTACTGAAAAAAACAGAGTTTATGACAGACCAAACCGAAGAAAACTCCATCCATCTTTGACCCCACTGTGGGGAGGCCTCGGTATCTGGATTGCAATATGGGTATGTCTGGGGTTACTCGTTTTGTTTTCCCGTCCTGTAAAAACCCTTCTGTTCCAGAATCTCAGCATAATGAAGGGAATTTTTCTTGGAAGTGCCGTAATTCTTCTTACAGGTCTTGCGGATGACAAAAATCCTCTTTCTCCAACAACAAAACTTCTTGCTGAAATAATTGCAATTCTTCTTGCAGTCATCTATGGCGTTGAAATAACAGGTTTTTCTCTTCCCTTCGGAAAATACATAGTTTTGCCTAGATTTACGGCAATAATTGTAACTGTGGGCTGGCTTTTAGTCTTTACAAATGTCATAAATCTTATTGATGGAATTGATGGTCTTGCAAGTGGTATAAGTGGCATTGCTGCATTTACATTTTCAGTCGTTGTTCTTCTGGAAGCACATTTTGGGAATATACAGGGCATAGAACTTTTTGCCATTTTTTCCTTACTTCTTTCGGGCGCATGTTTTGGTTTTCTTTATTTTAATTTTCCACCTGCAGGGGTTTTTCTTGGCGATTCAGGAAGTCTGCTTCTTGGATTTCTCATCGGTGTAATTGCCATTCAGGGAATGCTTAAACTAACCGCGGCAATTGCCCTGATTATTCCTGTGATTGTTGTGGCTTTGCCCATTCTTGATGTTCTGTTTGCGATTGTGAGACGCAAAAAGAAACAGGTTCCCATAATGAGACCGGATTCTGACCACATACACCACCGACTTTTGAAAAGCGGATGGTCTCATCGGGAAATAGACCTTCTTATGTATAACATAACACTGATTTTATCAATGCTTGCTATTTTAATTGCGGTTTTTGGGCTGAAATGAAAAAAATTATTATAACTTTTGGAACAAGACCCGAAGCAATAAAAATGGCACCTGTTTATTTTGCCCTGAAAAGGGAAAAAAAATTCTGTGTAAAAATGGTTCTTACAGGGCAGCACACAACAATGCTTGATGAGGCATTGAGAGCCTTCAGAATAAAGCCCGAATACAATCTCAACATTATGATCGCCCGACAGACCCTTTCTGACATAACAACCCGCGCTTTAAAAAAACTTGATGCTGTTTACAAAAAGGAAAAGCCGGATCTTGTTTTGGTTCACGGAGATACAACAACAACCCTCTCAGCTTGCCTTTGCGCCTTTTACAATCAAATTCCTGTTGCACATGTGGAAGCAGGTTTGAGGACACACCACAAAAACGAACCCTTCCCCGAAGAACTTAACCGCATTTTAACTGACAGCATCTGCGACATTCTTTATGCTCCAACTCAAATTGCAAAAGAAAATCTTTTAAAAGAAAATGTCAATGGAGAAATCTTTGTAACCGGAAACACTGTAATTGATGCTATAAAACTCATTTTAGAAAGAGGATTAAAAGTAAACCCCGTTAGATGTTTACTATCTAACGGGGTAAACAGGGAAATTTCAAATCTTACCAGAAAGCCTTTTGTTCTTTTTACAATGCACAGGAGAGAGTCGTGGGGAAAACCCATGGAAAGAATTTTTTCCACTCTTTATGAAATTTTTAAAAAAGAAAAAGAAATTTATCTTGTTTATCCTGTGCATCCAAATCCAAAAGTAAAAATTCCTGCTCAAAAAATTCTCTCAAAATTAAAAAATGTAATTTTAACAAAGCCCATCTCCTATACAGAACTTCTTTTTCTCATGCAAAAGGCACTTTTTATAGCAACGGATTCAGGGGGAATACAGGAAGAGGCAACTTTTTTTGGCAAAAAGGTTTTGCTTCTGAGAAGATTTACAGAAAGACCCGAAGGGGTAAAGGCAGGTTTTATTGACATAATCGGACTTGATGAGAAAAAATTTGCAAAAAAATTTAATAAATTGTTGGAAATGAGGCGAGAATCTGTTAAAATAAAAAAGAGGTGCCCCTATGGAGATGGGCGGGCTTCTTTGAGAATTTTAAGCCACATAAAAAAGTATTTTGGATTGAAGACAGAATTAAAGGAATTCGGGGGATAGAATGAGAATTTTGCTTGCATTGTTTTTTTTATTTCAATCTGTTTTTGCCAGCACCCAGATAAAGGATTTGATGAAAGAGGGCAAATGGACAAAGGCAAAAAAAATTGCATACGAAAAATTAAAACAAAATCCAGAAGATTACAGCTTGTATCTTACAATTGGAATTTGTGCTTTAAATCAGAAAAACTATAACGAAGCAATTGCAAATTTTTCAAAAGCAGCCCAACTCAATAAAAAAATTGCTCTGCCAAAATTCCTTCTTGGAATAATCTATGAAGAAATCGGAAGCCTCTCAAAAGCACTTTCCGAATATGAAAAGGCGTTGAAAATTGAAAAGGACAAAAAAAAGAAAAAAGACATTTTAAAACACATTGAAGTTGTGAAGGAAAAGATGAAGAAATGAAAATATACAAAATTTTCTTTATTATTCTTCTTCTGGGTTGTGCTGGAAGGCAGGCGTGGAGAAAGGACTATAATTTCAGTCAGATACGGACAATTGCAATTACAAAATTTGAAAGTTCCGAGGGAGCAGAAGCAACAGGGGCTGCTGTAAGGGATATTTTTACAAAAGCGCTTATTGAAACAGGAATTTCTGTTGTTGATTCAAAGGTCTTTGACAAACTCCTCTCACAGGCAAATCCGCAGACACCGAAGATGTTTGCAGAAATTGGAGCGCTTGCAGGAGCAGATGCAATTTTAGACGGGGCAATTTACAGGTATCTCCCTGAAAAAGAAGAGCGGATTTATTATGTGAGCGCTGACGGAAAAATCGGATATGAAACATCTTACTACAATGCAAAAGTTGCAATAACCGCGCGACTTATTGATGTAAAAACAGGGGATGTTGTTTGGGCAAATAGCGACTATTATGAATCATTTGATATACAGACTGCTCTTGAAGGTGCTGTTTATACGGTTATAAGACCATTAAAAAATCTTCTAAATTCTCCACTTTAATCCTGAGAAGTAAATGGTAAATGGTGAAGAGTGAATGGTTGATAAATCCTAAGCTTTAAACAAATTCAAATGTTCAAAACATTACTTTCTCAGAGGGATGAGTAATGAGTAACGAGTAATGCGGGTATATCAGGATTAAGGATTAAGTAGTAAGGATTAAGTTTTTTTCTTTTCCACTTTTCTACTTGCCCCATTGGATGTTTCCTATCCAACGGGGCTTGTCATCTTGTCTCCATATCTCCATATCACTTTTTTCCTTGTCACTTTATTTTATTTTTCCCGCAAAATCTTCCACAATAACATAAAAAGAGGGAAGAACAACAAGCGTAAGAAGAGTTCCTATAAACATTCCCCCTATAATTGCAACTGCAACCTGACTTCTTATTGCTGAACCTTCAGAATGGGATATTGCCATTGGAAACATCCCCAGAATAGTGGTAAGGGCTGTCATAAAAATTGGCCTCAATCTCACAAGACCGCTTTCAACAATTGCCTCATCCCGTGACATGCCCGCTGTCCTTCTCTTATTTATAAAATCAACCATCACAATTGCATTGTTTACAATTATTCCCACAAGTATAATAACACCCATACCAGACGGAAGGGCAACTGTTTTTCCAAAAAAAATCATTGCCAGAACAACCCCTATAAAAGAAAGAGGTAACGTAATCATAATTGCAATTGGATGAACAAAACTTTCAAACTGGGAAGCCATTACCATATAAACAAGAAGAATTGCAAGAATAACAATTTCTGCTAAACTCACAAACATATCACGCATCTGCTCAATGTCTCCGCCGAATTCATAAAAATATCCCGAAGGATATCCAATTTCAGAAAGTGCTTTTTTTATGAGCCTGAAAACAGCAAATAAATTTTTGCCTTTGTAATTTCCCGTTATTTCTATAACCCTTTTCTGATTTTCTCTTGTCAACTTAACAGGTCCTTTTTCCTGAATAAGATGGGAAACATCCCTCAAGTAAATGGGTTTACCTGCTCTGTATGAAACAGGCAAATTCAGAATATCTTCAATTCTCTGCCTCTGGTCTTCTTTGAGAATAACCGTTACTTCAATCTCATCGCCTTTTCTGTTAAATCTTGTGGCAGAAATTCCTGTAAGGGCACACCGCACCTGCGCTGCAGCAACAACCGGTGAAATTCCGAAACTTGCAAGACGAAATCTGTCCAGTTTGAGTTGATACTCAGGCTTTCCTGGCTTATAGGATGATTCCACATCTGCAACACCCGGAATTTTCTCAATTATGTTGCGGGAAGTTTGAGTAATTTTTACGAGCGTTTCAAGGTCGTCTCCAAAAAATTTTATGGAGACAGGCTTTTGCTGGGCACCACCCTGAAGCATCATTGAACCTAAATCCAGAAATTCATACTTTACACCTTTAACATCAGGGAGATTTTCTCTGATAAAATTTGCAATGTTGCGGGAACTTCTTTTTCTTTTTGTTTTTGAAATCAGTTTTATAAAAAATTCAACTTCATTTGGTCCCTGCGGACCTGAACCAAAAGCAGCATCTGCTTTGCCACCTCTTTCCACGCCGATAATTGTAGAAAAAGTATCCAGTTCCGGTATCTTTAAAATAATTTTTTCAATCTGCCGGGCAAGAGAATCTGCATCCTTTAGCGGAGTTCCGACAGGAAGCCGCGCAAAAAATATCAGCATATTGTTGTCAATTTTCGGGAAAAATTCCTTGCCTATAAAAAGGAATAAAACACAGGAAAGCAGAAATGTTCCAATGCTGTAGGCAAGAACCCTGTATTTGTGTTTTATGCTCCAGAGAATAACATCCTTGTATTTGTGTTTTAGAACAATGAGAAGTTTTTTCTTATTTTCTTCAGTGTTTTTGTAACTTGGAGGGATGTCTCCAAGTTTGAAAATTTTTGAGGCGAGCATTGGCACAATTGTGATTGAAATAAAAAGAGAGGCAAAAAGAGCAAATGAAATTGTTGTTGCCATCTGTCGGAAAATTCTTCCTGTAATACCTTCTGCAAAAAACAGCGGGATAAAAACAACAACTGTTGTAAGGGTTGAGGCAGTTATTGCACCAATAACCTCGCTTGCCCCTTTTACTGCTGCTTCTTTTGGTTCAAAACCAAGAGAAACATATCTGTAAATGTTTTCAATAACAACAATAGAACTGTCAACGAGCATTCCAACTCCAAGAGCAATACCAATTAAGATGACGAAATTAAGTGTGTAGCCAAGAAAATAAATGGGAATAAGTGTTGCTATTAGTGAGGTGGGGATTGCAAGAGCAATTGTAAGGGTGGGGGCAATTGCCCGCAAAAACACATAAAGAATTACAACCGCTAAAAGTCCGCCAACAACAGCATTTCCAAAAGTAACCTTTAAAATTCTCTTTATTATATTTGCCTGATTGAAGATATCATAAATTTTGAAATCTGGTGGCAAAAACTTTTCAATTTTTTTTAACTTTTTTTCAATCCTGTTGCTTACAAGAACTATGTTCGCCCCTGACTCTTTATTCAAAACAATCATAACCCCGGGTTTTGCCATTGTCCTTGATGCGGAACGCTTTTCCTTGAATGCCTCTCTAACAGTTGCAACATCTTTTACATAAATGGGTTTTCCATTGTAAAAACCAGCCATTGTGTTTTTTATATCATCAATGTTCTTGTATTTTGAAAGAGTTCTTGCAAGAAATTCAACATAATCTTTTGTCAGATACCCGCCCGGCTGATTTATGTTGCTTGATGAAATCGAATCAGCAATCTGTGTTAAAAGAAGTTTAAATGCAAAAATTTTTCTTTTTTCAACTTCAACTTTTATTTCTTTTTCTTCACCACCAAAAAGAAAGACAGAGGCAACCCCATCCACCTGTTCAAGTTGATTTTTTAAATTATCATCAACCCACTTGCGAAGTTTATAGGTATTTTCTCCCCCTGTAATGCCGTAAACTGCAATTGGCATCATTGATATGTCAAATTTTATTACCTGCGGTCTTGACACATCTTCAGGCAAAAACTCCATCATCATATCTATTATGTCCCGTATGTCCTGGGCGCCTTTGTCAATGTTTGTTCCCCATTCAAATTCTGCAATGACTGCTGAAAGCCCTTCCATTGATATGGAGTTTACCTTTTTTATTCCCTTAACCGTTGCAACGGCTTCCTCTATGGGTTCTGTTATGAGTTCCTCTATGTCTTCGGGAGAAGAACCTTCATAAGAAGTTAATACCGTAACTGCTGGATAGGTTATATCAGGCATCATATCAAGCCCAAGTTTTGTTAATGCAATTATTCCAAGAACAACAATAATCAGAATAACCATTGAAACTGTAACAGGTTTTTTGACTGAAAACTGCGGTATGTTCATTTTATTTTATCCCCCCCGCCCTTGAGGGAATTGCAAGGTCTATGTATTTTGCGAGTGGTCCCTGACGCCAGAACCACGAGACTTTCCACCTTTTCCATATAGCAAGTAGTGAGTGGTGAGTAGTAAGTGGTAAAGGGTTTATTTTCTTTTTCATCTTTTTTCTTTCCTCTATCCTCTTTCCACTATCCACTTTACTACTTTTCATTTGTCATTTTTAATTCTTTTGACTTTCAGTCCTTCCTTTAATCCAAAAACTTCACCAATTATTTCATCACCTTCTCTCAAACCCCTGACTTCAACAAATTCATCTCCAATAAGTCCTGCCTCAACTTCCTTAAATCTGGCAACACCATTTTCAATCACAAAAACTCCTGTTTTACCGTTTATCCTGTGGAGAGAATATCTTGGAATTGCAAGGGCATTTATTCTTTCATCCATCACAACTTTTGCATCAATACTCATTGCGGGTTTTAAAATGTGGTTTTTATTTTTAAAAATTATCTCTGCCTTAAATTTTTTGCTCATCTCATCAGGTGATGGATAAACCCTGTTTATAAATCCTTCAAAAGTTTTATCAAGAAAAGTAAATAAAACCCTCTGTCCTTTTCTTATATGTGTAAAATCACTTTCAGAAAAATAAAGAAGAATTTTCACAGTGTCAAAATTTGCAACTTTTAAGATGGCTGTCTGAGGGGAAACCTGAGCCCCTGTGTCCAAAAAATAGTCAAGCACAATCCCTGAAATGGGTGAAAAAACTTGAGCCGTTGTAAATTTAAAAGCAGGCTCATCTCTGTCAATCAAACATAAAACTTCATTTTTTCTGACCCTGTTCCCAGGAAACTTTAATTTTTTAACGAGTTTTCCTGTAACCTTTGGAAAAACTTTAACCTCTGGATTTCCAGAAACCTCACCAAGCACGGGGATTGTTTTTATGACATTTCTTCTTTCAACTCTGATAACAGGGACATCCCTCTGCCCTGCAAATTCCACCTCTTCCTTACTCCTTTTCCTATAGGAGACAATTCTGAAAACAAGAAAAAGGACAAGAACCCCAGCAACAATGTAAATAATTTTTTTCTTCATTTTTCCACCTCTTTAAAACTTCTAACTCCCAGAAGATTTAAAAGTTTAATTCGGGCAACATTGAAATCATATATTGCCTTTATTTTTTGAATTTCTGCGGAAGTCAAGGAGACCTGTGCATCTTTCAGTTCCAGATGGGACAGAATCCCCCTGTTATATCTTTCTTTTGCAATTTTTAAATTTTCCTTTGCTGTTTCAAGATTTTTCAGATGGCTTAAATATCTATCATAAGAGGACTGCAAATTAAAAATTTCAGATTTTACCGCAACTTTTATTTTCTGCTTTAAATCATCAAGTTCGCTTAAACCTGCAAGTTTTTCATTGTTTTGTTTTTTTACATTGTAATAATCCCTGCCTGAGGAGAAAATGTTCCAGTTTAGATTTACAAAGACATTCCAGTTTTTTCCCCACTGTTCAACAGAATAATGGGGATTTTCATAAACATAACCTGCGCCTAAATAAATCTGCGGAAAGAAATTGCTTTTTGCATTAAGGGTGGAAAATTCCTGAATTTTTATTTCCTGCTTTTTTATCTTTATCTGCAGATTGTTTTTTAAAGCAAAATCAACGAGTAAATCCACATCATATTCCAGTTTTTGAGGTTCTTTAAATTCATCTTTAACATCTTCTATTTGAATTCCTGTAAGTTTTTTTAAATTTTCCAGTGCAATTCTGAAAGAATTTTCTGCTTCAATCCTTTCGCTTTTAGAAAGCTGCCATGCAACTTCATTTCTTGAAACATCATAACTGCTAACCCTTCCCTGATTGAAAAGCTTTTTACTCACTTCAAGGTTTTCCTTTAAAAAATCCTCAGCCTCTTTTCTTATTTTCAAAAAATTCTTAGACAAGATTGCACCAAAATATGCCATTTTAACTGAAAGAATTAAATTGCTTTCTGCAAAACGGTATCCCATATTACTGATTCTGTAAGTCAGGTCACCAATTTTGCAGGCGCTTTTTAACTTTCCACCTGTGAAAAGTGGCTGAATTAAACTGAGTTTTGCTTGATATGTATTCTGCGATCCAATTTCAAAATCCTGCTTTGTCCCCATAAAGTCAACGCTCATCTGTGGTGTTTCATTAAGATGTGAAAAGGAAAATTCGCCGGTTATCTGCGGGTAAAGAAATGCTTTTGTGCTTTTACGCGAAAAAAAAGTTGCCTGTTTTCTCTGATAATATGCCCTTAAAACAGGATTGTTTCTTTTTGCAAACTCTATGCAATCTGAAAGAGAATAAACATCCGCATATAAAGTGCTTGCCAGAAAAAGAATAATAAAAAAAATCACCTACCCGCTCCTTTTAAAAAAAAGTTGTAAAAAATTTTGGATTCTGATTTTATGTCAACTTTCTTTTTATCAAAGATGAATTTTGTAACTCTTGACCTGACAAGAAAATCAAAAAAAAGCGCAAGTTCCTCAGGGGAAAAAGAACTGTTTAAATAGCCCTTTTTTATACCTTCTCTGAAGAAATCGGAGAGGACTTTTTGATTTTTTTGATAGAGTTTCATGATTTTCTCAAAACGGGAATGCTCTTTGAAGCCTGCTCCTTTTTTCAACCCTTCCTGAACGAAAACCCTTATGAAAACTATATTTTTTCTTATAAATTCAAGGATTTTTTTTATGAGGAGTTTAAATTTTTTATCCCAGTTTTGTTTTTTTTCTATAACTTTAGAATTGGCTTCATAAATTTCTTGATGAAGTTTGTATATTATTTCACCAAGGAGTTCCTCCTTGTTTTTAAAATAAAGGTAAAATGTTCCTTTGGCAATGGAAAGAGCTTGTGTTATATCTTCAACACGACTTAAAAAAAAGCCCTGCTTTGAAAAAATTTCAGCACCTTTTTTTAAAATGTCTTCTTTTGAAACTTTTCTTCTCTTCATTTTCTTATATCCCTCTTTCTTTCATTTTCCATCTTTCTTTTATGACTGACGCGTCAGTCATATTTTAAACTATTTTTAAGATTTTGTCAAGTGCTGTAATGCAGTAGAAAGGTGGAAAGGAAAAAAATAAATTTAAAATTTGTAATATCGCAAAGCGATAAGTGATTTTATTTTATGTGTTTCAGAATTTTTGAAAAGATAGCCAAAACCTTCTCTATGTCTGAATATGTGATTGTATAAGGTGGAAGAAATCTCAAAATATTTGGTTTTACCGCATTTGTAATTATCCCTCTTTTTAAAAATTCAAAAACAATTTTTTCTGCAATTTCCTTTTCAAATTCAACTCCAATCATAAGGCCCGATGCCCTCACATCTTCAATAATTTTGTTCTTTTCCCATAACTGATGAAGCCCCTGTATAAATTTTTCTGAAAGCCTGTTCACTCTTTCAAGCATTTTTTCGTCTAAAAGTTTTAAAGTTTCCATTCCTGCAACAACGCTTATGGGATTTCCGCCAAAGGTTGAACCATGACTTCCCTTTGGAAGATATTTTACAAGACCTTTTTTTAAAATTGTAACGCCAAGAGGAAGTCCACCACCTGCTGCTTTTCCAAGGGTTATTATATCAGGGGTTATTCCATATTTTTGAAATGCAAAAAGTTTTCCACACCTGCCAAATCCTGTTTGAATCTCATCTAAAATCAAAAGTATATTTTTTTCTTTTGTGATTTTTCTCAAATTTCCTACAAAATTTATATCCGCAGGATAAATCCCCCCCTCCCCCTGAACGAGTTCAAGAAAAACCGCAACAGTTCGGGATGTTATAAGTTTTTTTACAGAGTTTATGTTGTTTAATTCTGCAAATTCAAATCCTTCCAGTAAAGGGGAAAGTCCTTTTTTAAATTTTTTCTGACCTGTAAGACAAACTGTTGCAAGGGTTCTTCCATGAAAAGAATTTTCAAAAGCAATAAACTTATACCTGTTTGAATCTGCCCCAAAAAACCTTGCGGTTTTCACTGCAAGTTCATTTGCCTCTGCACCGGAATTTGAAAAAAACACTGCACCTTTAAATGTTTTTTCAACAAGAAGCCGGGCATATTCTTCCTGCACTTTTATGTGAAAAAGATTTGAAATATGAAGGTATTTATTCAACTGCTTCTTTATTGCACGGATAACTGCAGGATGCCTGTGTCCCAGTATTGTTACAGAAATTCCTGAAACCAGATCCAGATATCTTTTCCCATTTTTATCATAAATAAATTTTCCCTGTGCCCTTTCAGGGACAATCGGATATTTTTTGTAAACATCTAATAGCATTTTCTATTATAGCAAAAAAACAGATAACTACTATCCTCTTTCCACTTTATAGAGCAGAGCTTCGCTCTGCAACTACATTTTTTATTTTTCATTTTTAATTTTTATAATCCCCCCTATTTCCCCCCTTTTCAAAAGGGGGGAATACAAAGGGGGATTTTCCGACTTCTGACTTCCGTATTCGGGTTCCAGGAAAATAAAACTGAAGAATTTTTCTGTAACTCCATCCTTTTTCTGCAAGAGCTTTTGCACCCCACTGTGAAAATCCAACACCATGACCCCATCCTGCCCCGAAAATTTCTGCATACTTTCTTTTGTTTTTAATTCTTTTTATTTTTGTACTCCTCATTTTAGAGGAACCAACAATGGTTCTGAATCTGTTTGACGGAATTTTGACTTTCCCTTTTTTTGAATACACAATAATTTTTTTGTATCTCCCTGAGGGGGTTCTGTCTGAAGCTTTTAATCTGAAAATTTTTTTTACCTCATATCCATTTTTTACAAGTTTTTTTTCAAGGTCATCAAAAAAAATTTTGCACTTCCATTTAGAATAAGGACTCTTAAGAAATCTCGGCTCTCTCACCCCTTTAAGATACCTGGGAACCTCCCCTGAATTCCAGACATATTTTGGGTTTTCTGTATATCCTCCTGCATCTGCATGAAAAAAAACTTTTGCAACTTCCCCCTTATAAAAAAGGACCTCACCCTTTGTCACATCAACAGCAAGGTTTGTTTGCTCTTTTTCAACATCTGCTCCTTTGTAAACCTGCGAAATCTGGGTGGAGCAAAGGTCAAAACCCCTGTCAAAAAATCTCCCAAGATTTTTAAATGCATAAGTTCTTGATACAACCGCCTGTGCTTTTAATGCTTCTATATGCCAGGACGGTGAAACTTCTGCAGGTAGAACTCCTTTGAGATAATCCTCAATATCAAGGTTGTTTATGCAGTTAAGTTTTCCACCTTTATTTTCAACATAAATAATTCCTCTGTAATTTTTGCCATTAACATTGAGTTTTTCAGTGCCCCAGAATTTCAAAAAACCATCAAAAACCCTTTCCCGTATTTTTATTCCATCCTGAAACGGGAGAACAAGGTAGGAGTTGCCCTTAAAAAGAGGTGTTATTTTTCCTGTTTTAACTTCTGTAACTCTGAAATTTTTAAGAGATGAAATGTTTAAACTTCTCTGATTTTGATAAATTGCAATTGAAATTTCCTGTGCATACAAATGAATAGCAGATAGCAAATAACAAACAGCAAATAGAGGACAGAGGACAGAGGACAGAGGAAAGTGGATGGTGGATAGAAATATGCTCGCTATGCGAGCGAAATTTGTTGAAACTTGTTCCGATAATTCGGAACGAAACTGATTGAAATTTCCGTGCCGATGGAATTTAAAATTCAAACTGCAAAATGCAAAATGACAATCCATATTATCAAATCCTAAATTCTAAATCCCAAATCCTAAACAAATCCCAATTACCAAAATTCAAATTTTCAAAACCGTATTTATCAGGGTTAAGGATTAAGTCGCCCCGACAAGTTGGGGCTTTAAGAATTAAGT
>JAGHAG010000118.1 GCA_021161625.1 Elusimicrobiota bacterium | reverse complement strand
CTTCCACACGGCATACTTTCTCCTTTTCAAATTTTAGCAAATTCTTCTCTTTATCTTTTAAATTTATAACGCAAATTAAACAGATATTTAATATATTACCTTATTTAGTGGGTATTCAACAACACCTTCTGCCCCATTTTTTTTCAATTTCGGGATTAAATTTTTTGCTATCTTTTTATCCACAATTGTTTCAATTGCAACCCAATTTTCGTCAGCAAGGGGAGAAACAGTTGGCTTTTTCATTGCTGGAAGGATTTTTATAATCTTTTCAAGATTTTCCTTTTTTAAGTTCATTTTAAGACCAACTTTCCCTTCAGCAGTTAAAGCACCATTTAAAAGCAGTGAAATATTTTTTATTTTTTCTTTTTTCCATTTATCTTTCCATGACTCTTTGTTTGCAATAAATCTTGGAGTTGATTCCATAATAACTTCAATAATTTTGAGGTTGTGAGAGTATAAAGTTGAACCTGTTTCAGTAATTTCAACAATTGCATCAACAAGTTTACCTGCTTTTATTTCTGTTGCCCCATAAGAAAACTCAATATTTGCTTTTACTCCACGCTTTTTAAGAAAATCCTTTGTTAAATTTACAAGTTCAGTTGCTATTAATTTTCCTTCAAGATCTTCAACTTTTTTTATGTTTGAACTTTCAGGGACAGCAACAACAATTTTAACAGGTCTAAAACCCTGTTTTGAATAAACAAGTTCTGTTACTTCAACTACTTTTGCTCTGTTTTCAGTTATCCAGTCCTTCCCTGCAATTCCTGCATCAAAAGCACCAAGTTCAACATATCTTGGAATTTCCTGCGTTCTTAAAAGAACTGCTTCAATTTCAGGATCATCAATCGATAAAAAATAACTTCTTGAAGAAGAATAAATTTCAAATCCAGCCCTCTGGAAAATTGTCAGAGTTGCTTCTTGCAGTGATCCTTTTGGCAAAACAAGTTTAAGTTTCTTCTCTTTCATCATAAACTCCTATTTTTCTGTATTTTTGATACCTCAACTCAACAAGGTCATCAATATCTATTGTTTTCAACTCTTTTAAATTTTTATCAATTGCTTCTTCCATATATCTAAATGCCTCTTCCCAATTTGAATGAGCTGCTCCAGCAGGTTCTGGAATAACTCCATCAATAATCCCAATGTTGAGAAGTTCTTTTGCTGTTAATTTCAAAGACTCTGCCGCATCTTCAACTGCATCCTGTTTTTTCCATAAAATCGAAGCACATCCTTCAGGTGAAATAACAGAATATATTGCAAATTCCTGCATAAGAATTCTATCTCCAACTCCAATTGCAAGTGCACCTCCACTTCCTCCTTCCCCGATTATTATACATAAAATAGGTGTTTTCAGAAGTGTCATTTCAAGAAGGTTTTCAGCAATTGTTAATGCCTGTCCTTTTTCTTCTGCTTCAATATCTGGATGAGCCCCTGGAGTATCAATAAATGTTATAATAGGTGCGTGGAATTTTTCAGCCAATTTCATAACTCTTCTTGCCTTTCTATATCCCTCAGGATGAGCCATTCCGAATTTCCTTTCAAGATTTTCTTTTGTTTCTCTACCCTTTTGATGTCCTGCAACAGCCACAGTAATTCCTTTAAATTTACCCATACCTGCAATTATTGAAGGGTCATCGCCAGAAATTCTGTCTCCGTGAAGTTCAATAAAATCATCAAAAAGTTTTTCAATATAATCCATTGTATGGGGTCTTTCAGGGTGTCTTGCAACCTGAACTATCTGCCAGGCAGTTAAATTAGAAAAAATTTCTTTTTTCTTCTCAATAAGCACCTGTTTTAATTTTAAAATTTCCCCGCCTTTTTCAGCAGAGCCATTTTTTCTCGCTTTCTCAAATTCCTCAATCTTTTTTTCAATTTCTTCAATTGACTTTTCAAAGGGAAGATATCTTTTTCTCATTTTTTAAATTATTTTCGGGACTTTGAAAAAATCCCCTTTTCTCTCAGTGGCATTTTTAAGTATCTCTTCTTTTGAAAAAGATTCTTTGACTTTATCTTTTCTGAATACATTTTTCACAGGCAGAACATGATAGGTTGGTTCAACATTTTCTGTATCAACTTTTTCAAGTTGAGAAACATATCCAAGAATTTTCTCAAGGTCAGCATAAAGTTTTTCTTTCTCATCCTCGCTAAGGGAAATCCGAGCAAGATTTCCAAGATACTCCACATCTTTTTTATCAATAACTTTTTTGTCCATATAATAAGTTTATAAAAAAAATCCAGAAAAGTCAACCTTTTCCAGAAACCGGTTCTAACACAACTCGTACTATCTGCAAACCAATAACGCACCATCCCACTTACAAGACTTAACCTTATCCAAAACGTTCGCTTTGCTCACTCAAGGTTTAGCCTTAAGCGGAGGGGGTGGGATTGTGCTATTTGAGAACCAATAACGCACCATCCCACTTCAAAGAAGATTGCTAAGCGGAGGGGGTGGGATTTGAACCCACGGTACGGCCTTTCGACCGTACAACGGATTAGCAATCCGCCGCACTAGGCCACTATGCGACCCCTCCTTTTCCTTAAATTATACCATTCATTCCCACCACATAACAACTTTTCTAACTTCCTTCTTTTACAATTCTTTTTCAACATTCATTTTTCTTTTTTCATCTTTTTTTCCTCCTCCCCTCTTTTTCTATTTTGTCATATTTTGAAAAGCAGAGAAATAAAAAAGAGTGGATGAGAAAGTAAGGAATACGAGTAATAAATGTGCCTTCTTAATCCCCATATATATCTTTTCTGTGTCCTATTGCGAAAAATATTGCT
>JAGHAG010000093.1 GCA_021161625.1 Elusimicrobiota bacterium | reverse complement strand
TATGAAGGCAGTAAAAAATTATAAAGGAAATGGGGGTTTCAGTCCCGATTTATCGGGGCTGACTATCTTGTAAAAGGGAGAAAATTGTGAGCAAAATCATTGACGGGAAAAAAATTGCCGAGAACATAAAAGCAGACATTTTAAGAAAGGTCAAAAATCTAAAAAAAACTCCCCAACTTGTGGCGATTCTGGTGGGGGAGAACCCTGCATCAGAAATTTATTCAAACAGTCAGATGAAACTTGCAAAAGAACTTGGCATAAAATACAAACTCATCCATCTTAAAAAATCAGCCACTCCAGGAAACTTAAGAGACACAATTCTCAAGTTAAACAAAACCAGCAGTGTTGACGGGATTATTCTGCTCCTCCCACTTCCAGAGGGCTTTAATGCAGGAGAATTCCAATCCCTCATAGCACCTGAAAAAGATGTAGAGTGCATAAATCCCTCAAATCTCGGGAATCTTGTGCTTGGGGAAATATCTGTTGCGCCCTGCACTGCAATGGCTGTCTGGGAGATAATAAAAAGCCAAAAAATTAACATAAAAGGAAAAGACACTGTCATCATAAGCCATTCGGCAATTGTTGGAAAGCCCATAAACATGCTTTTGCTTTCCTCTCCAGACAAATCAGCAACCACAACCTGCTGTCATGTTGCGACGAAAAACCTCTCTCATTATACAAAAAGAGCAGATATTCTGATTGTTGCAGCTGGAAAACCGCGGTTTATAAAGGGGAGCATGATTAAAAAAGGTGCAGTTGTCATTGATGTCGGGATAAACCGCATTGTTAGGGGAAAAAAGTCAGAAATTGTTGGAGATGTGGATTTTAAAAGTGTTTTCAAAAAAGCAAAGAAAATCACACCTGTCCCGGGTGGAGTTGGACCCATCTCAACAGTTATGCTTTTTAAAAATCTAATAAATTTATCGCATCGGAAATTGAAAATTTCCGATGGGCAAGGTAGATTTTTTATAAAATAAGGAATAAATTTTCGCATTGGAAATTGAAAATTTCCAATGGGTAAGGAAAGATTTTTTACAGAATAAGGAATAATTTTTTAAGATAGTCAGAGAATAGATGAGGAGATATGCAGATAGTAGATAAATATAAAAATCCTGGGGTTTCAGTCCCGATTTATCGGGGCTGACTATCTTGTCAGGGAATAGACGAGGATTTATGAAGGCAATAAAAAATTATAAAGAAAATGGGGGTTTCAGGGGGCATAGCCCCCTGACTATCTTGGGGGATAAATTTGAGAGTTTTAATCAGCACCTACAACAAAAAAGGTCTTGAAAAATTTGCAAAAGAACTTGTGAAAATGGGATGTGAAATTATTGCAACTTCAGGAACTGCAAAGTTTTTAAAAAAGAGAAAAATCCCTGTTTTAGAGACAAAGACACTTACAGGTTTTGAAAAAATTCTCAAAGGAAAAGTAAAAACTCTTCATCCTTTAATTTTTGCAGGGATTTTAGCAACAGAGAAAGACCCTGATATAAAAAAACACAAGATTCCTCTGATAGATATGGTTGTTGTAAATTTTTACAGTTTAAATAGAAGAAAAGTTGATGAGACAATTGATATTGGAGGGGTTTCTCTTTTAAGGGCAGGGGCAAAAAATTACAGAAGGGTTATACCTGTTTGCGACCCTGCTGATTATAGTATGATTTTAAAGCATCTTGAAAACGGAGGAGTTCCTCAAAAAATCCGAAAGGAACTTGCAAAAAAAGCATTTCTTCTTTGTGCAAAATACAATGGTAGAATTGTTGAAATTCTTGACGAAAAAGAAAATATCCCATGGAATGTTTTTATTTCAATGTCAAAAATCCTTGACCTCAAATATGGTGAAAACCCCCATCAGAAAGGGGCTTTTTACTCTGAAAAAGAATTCCCGGGGGAAGTTCTTCAGGGAGAACCCCTCTCATATAACAACATTCTGGACATTGATTCTGCTATTAACTGCGTCAGGGATTTTTCAAAATGTGCCTGTGCCATTGTAAAACACACAAATCCCTGTGGAGTAAGTGAAAACCCCTCTCAGGTAAAGGCATTTAAGGAAGCCCTTTTGTGTGACCCTTTAAGTGCATTTGGTGGAATTGTTGCATTCAACCGCAAAGTTGACGGGAAAACAGCCAAGATTGTGAAAAAGCATTTTTTTGAAGTTATCTGTGCGCCTGACTTTACAGAGGAGGCACTGAAAATTTTTTCAGCAAAAAAGAAATTAATTTTGTTTAAATACAAAAACTTCCAGAAAAAATTTTCATTGAGGACATCTTTAAACGGATTTATCCTTCAGGAAAACAAAACACCATCAATAAAAGTTGCAAATTCAACAAAAAAACTCTCAAAGGAAAAACTTAAAGAGATTTTATTCGGTGCAAAAGTTGTTTTCAGGGTTGCCTCAAATGCAACAGTTGTTGTAAAAGGGACAAAAACAATAGGAATTGCAGGGGGGCAGCCATCAAGAATTGATTCTGTAAAACTTGCTCTCAAAAGGGCAAAAAAGATGAAAAAGAACCTGAAAGGATGTATCCTCATAACAGACGGGTTCTTTCCATTTGACGACTCGATAAAACAGGCATTTTCTTCAGGAATAAAGACCATAGCAGCACCTTTTGGTTCAATCAGAGATTCTCAAATCTGCAAAACTGCAAAAAACCTCAAAATAAATCTTGTTTTTCTCACCACCCGCCTTTTTAAGCATTAAACAAAAAATATATAAAGTAATATGGGGACAAGGATTGTAGCGGTCGCATTACTA
>JAGHAG010000046.1 GCA_021161625.1 Elusimicrobiota bacterium | reverse complement strand
GTTTAGGTCATTGGGATTTAGGATTTTGAATTTGTTTGGTGCTTGGAATTTGTCGCCGACGCGCCATAGCCGCTTTGGCGACGGCGCGGTGCTTGGAATTTGGGATTTATTTGCAATTTGTTATCATTCGTGCAATTCGCGGTTAAAAAATTTCCCCTCATTACTCGTTACTTATTACTCATCCCTTACTGCGTGCTGCAGTAAAAAGGTGAAAAGGAAAACAGAGGGATGACAAGAAAATCAGGTGTTGTTTATTGTTTATTGCTTGTTTTTTTCTGTGCAAGAATTTACGCAGATTTCTTTGAAATTGAAGTTAAAAACAGCAAGCCCTTTGTTGAAAATTCCAGAGTAAAAATTCAGGGCTGTGAAATTTCCAATTTTAACAATTACGCCCTTCCTGTAAAGAAGTTAAAATATCCCATTCCGCATGGTTTTTCTTTTGAAAAAATAGAACTTGTTGAACTTGAAAAGCAGGAGATATTTCTTAACATAAAACCATTTTTTAAGCCAAGACCTCTGGGAAAAGTTTCTCCTTCCTATTTTGCCAAGGAAGAAAAGTCTGATTTCTTCAGATTTTCAATTCAGAAAAGAGGAAAAGAGGAAATAATTTTCTTAAAGGTATTCGGTGTTGTGAAAGATGGGGATAAGTTTTTCTGGATAAAGAAAGCAAAGTTCAAAGTTTTTTTAAAGGGGAAGGCAGAAAAAAGCATAAAAGCACAATCCACAATTCTTGCTAAGGATGGTTATCTTTTAATTACAGACCCGACCCTTTTAAATTCTTTTTCAACTCTTCTTTCAGAAAGGGCAAAGAAGTTCTCAACCTATACGATTACTGTGGATGAAATTTCAACCAGTTATTCAGGTGTGGATGAGCAGGAAAAAATCAGAAGCTGCATAAAAGATTTCTACAGTACAAGAAATGTTAAGTTTGTTCTTTTAGGTGGTGATGTGGGCATAATTCCTGCAAGGGGAGTTTATGCAAAGGTTTCAGGAGCAACTCTTAAAAAAACCCTTGCGGTTTATGAGGATACGAATATCCCGTGTGACCTTTACTATGCAGACCTTACAGGTAACTGGAATCAGGATGGAGACAATCTCTGGGGAGAGGTCGGGGATGGGGTTGATTTTATTCCTGAGGTTTTTGTGGGAAGAGCTTCTGTTGAGAGTGAGTCAGAGGTATTAAATTTTGTTGATAAAGTTATATCTTATCCAAAAGAAAATAACTACAAAAATCTGTTAATAGGGGCACAGCTTGATACAACCTGTGATGGAAAGGATATTACGGAAGAGGTTGTGAATTTTTTCAATCAAGATTTTGAAAACATAAAAATGTATGAAAGTGATGGCACCCTGAGCGAAACTTTAGCATTAGAGTATTTGAATACAGGTGTTGATTATGTCAATCATGCAGGGCATGGAGACTGGAACTGGCTTCAACTTGACCTTGACATAAACAAAGTCCACTCACTTACAAATACAAAAGCATATCTTTTTTATTCAATTGGCTGTTATGCAGGTTCTTTTGACAACAGTGATTGTATTGGTGAAGAACTTGTGATAAATGAGGGCGGGGCAGGGGCTTTTATAGGAAATTCCAGATATGGCTGGTATGATGAGATTGATGCAACCCTTTATAGTGGAGAGTTTATGAGTTATTTTTATGAGGTTCTCTTCAGCACTGCCATAACAGAACCCTTTGCAGGAGAAGTTTTTGCTTTAAGCAAGGAAAAGTTCATTTCAGATTCTCTTACCAACACGCCATACAGATGGCTTGAATTCTGCCTGAATTTTATTGGGGACCCTGCGATGATTTTACCACAGGAGAAGAAGATTTCCATAACAGCATTGAATACATCATTTGAAACAGAGGAGAAAATTTCCAATCAGATTTCCCTTTCCTTTGAAAATCTTTCCTCAACTGAAATAAAAAATGTTTCAGTTACCATTGAGACGGATGACCCCTATACGGTTATATCTTCCTCTTATGCTTTTCTGGGCGATTTTTTATCTGGTGCAACCAAACAGGCGGACTTTGATTTTTATGTTGACGGAATTCCCTCGGAACATAAAATTTATTTTAATGTTTATGTAAGCGGGGATAATGCAACTGCATTTGAGTGTCTTTCAGTTACAGTTTACACCTCACCTCAACTTCTTAAGGATGTCTATTGCTGGCCAAATCCGTCAAGAGGAGAGGATGTTTCAATTACAAACATTCCTCTGAATTCAGAGCCGATTTTACACATTTATGACCTTTCAGGTAGAGAGATTATAACCCTTAAACAAGGAGATGGCATTGTGGAACTTCCAAAGTCATACAAAGCTGTCTGGAAATTAAAGAACTTTTCAGGCAGGAAAATTGCATCAGGAATTTATTATTATTATCTGGAAACCAATAAAGGAACAAAACAGGGTAAAATTGCAATTATACGATAAATGTTTGAGCCCGGCTGGAATCGAACCAGCGGCACCCGGCTTAAAAGGCCGGTGCTCTACCGACTGAGCTACGGGCTCATCGGTTGATATATTATATTTCTTTTTTAAATTTGTCAAATTTCTTTTTTTACTGCAACACGCGGTAAGGAATGAGTAATGAGTAACGAGTAATGAGGAAATAGCAAATAATGGACAGTGGAAAGCCCCGCACCAACTTGGTTGAATATCCTTTAATCTGTCCAAGTTGGTGCTGGGTCATTTTTAATTTGTCATTTGTCATTTAATTCTATCCACTGTCCTCTATCCACTTTCCACTGCATACTTTATCTGTTCGTACTCATTATAAAAATTATTGTTGACAAAGTGTATTAT
>JAGHAG010000060.1 GCA_021161625.1 Elusimicrobiota bacterium | reverse complement strand
GGAAAATTCTTTCTGTTTTTTTTGTTGCAGGCGTTCCTGACCTTAAACGTGCAGGTGAATTTCTCTTGAAATTTTCATCTCTTGGCTGTGATATAATTGAGGTTGGGGTTCCTTATTCCGACCCTCTGGCAGATGGCCCTACAATAAGATGTGCTTATGAAAGAGCTTTAAAAAAAGGCACAACCCCTGACAGAATTATCCACATGATTGAAAAAATGAGAAAAAAAGTGGACTCAAAAATTGTGCTTATGATTTACTTCAATCTCATAAACAAGATGGGGCAGGAAAAATTTCTTAAAAGGATAAAAAAGGCAGGGGTTGATGGTGTGATTGTCCCTGACCTTGTTTATCCTTACTGGATTGACTTTGCAAAAAAGTGCCATAAAAAACACATTGCTTTTATTCCTCTTGTCTCTCCCCTTACCCCCCTTCAAAGGATAAAGGAAATCTCCCAGCATGGCAGTGGTTTTCTCTATTATGTGAATGTGGAAGGCACAACAGGTGAAAGAGAAAAATTACCACAGGATACCTCTAAAAAACTTCTGAATATAAGAAAAGTTTCAAAACTTCCAGTTTTAAGTGGTTTTGGAATTTCAAGCCCGCAGATAGCAAAAAACATAAAGAAATACTGTGATGGGATTGTTGTGGGAAGTGCGGTTCAGAGAAGAATAAATTCAGGAAAAAGTTTTGACAAATTTGTAAAAAGTTTAAGAAAGGCAGTTTGATTTTGTATAATAGGTTATGAAGAAATCAGAAGATGGGCTTTGGTATAAATGCAGTGCATGTGGAGAAATTTCCTATCACAAGGTTGTTATAGAAAATTATTACACCTGTCCAAAGTGCAAAAGCAATTTCAGAATTGGCTCCAAGGAATGGATTGAAATTCTCGCAGAGCCAAATACATTTGAAGAACACTTTTCTGAAATAAAATCCGATGACCCGCTTGGTTTTAAGGATACAGTAAAATATCCCAAAAGATTAAAAGAAATTGAAAAAAAGACATCTCTTTCAGAGGCGGTGAAATGTGGGACCTGTTATATTGGACCTTTCAAAGCAGGTCTGGGGGTGATGGATTTTTCTTTTATGGGTGGCAGCATGGGCTCAGCCGTTGGCGAAAGAATAACCCTTTTGATTGAAAAGTGCATAAGGGAAGGGATGCCCCTAATTATGGTTTGTGCTTCAGGCGGTGCAAGAATGCAGGAGAGCATTTTTTCATTAATGCAGATGGTAAAGACCTCTGCTTCATTAAAACTGCTTTCTGATGCGAGAATTCCCTATATTTCAGTTCTTACCCATCCAACAACAGGTGGAGTAAGTGCAAGTTTTGCTTTCCTCGGAGATGTCATAATTGCTGAACCAAATGCTCTGATTGGTTTTGCAGGGCCCCGTGTCATAGAGCAGACAATCAGACAGAAACTTCCTGATGGTTTTCAGCGGTCTGAATTTCTTCTTGAAAAGGGGCAAATTGATATGATTGTTGAAAGAAGAAATATAAAAGACACGCTTGTAAAAATTTTAAAAATTTTGTATAAGAAAACTTGAGGTTCAGTGAAAGTGTATAAAGAAGTTGTAAAGGAAACAGGTTTATCCCCCACCAGTGTGCTGGTGTGGGATTTACAGACAAGGAATATTCTTTAATTCACTTTTCTTTTTCACTTTACACTGATTATATCCCTGCCTCATTTATTGGCAGGGGATGGGAGGATTTTATGAATATCTATGTTGGAAATCTTGCAGCAGATGTTGATGCAGAGGAACTCAGAACTTTGTTTGAGGAATTTGGCAAGGTGGATTCGTGTGTTATCATCAAGGACAGATTCACAGGTGAATCGCGTGGTTTTGGTTTTGTGGAAATGCCGACGAAAGATGAAGCCGAACAGGCAATTTCCGCTTTAAATGGTAAAGATTTAAAGGGAAGTTCTATCAAGGTAAATGAAGCAAGGCCAAGGAAAAACAGGTGGAATAACCGAAGAAGGAGGAAAGGTTTTTATGGGAGGTAAAAAGTTAATTTTTCTATTCTGCTTAGTTTTTGTTTTGGGTGCCTGCGGAGAAAAGAAAGTGGCTAAATCAGGAGGAGAAAAAATGAATGTTGTGAAAAAAGGTGATGTGGTTGATATTGAGTACACAGGAAAACTTTCAGATGGAAAAGTTTTTGACACTTCAAAAGGGAGAGAACCTTTAAAATTCAAAGTAGGCGATGGAGAACTTCTCCCTGAATTTGAAAAAGCGGTTGTTGGTATGAAACTTAATGAAGAGAAGACCTTTACAATTTCTGCAAAGGACGCTTATGGAGAGAGAGACGAAAATCTGGTCAGGACATTTCCAAGAGCATTTTTGCCTCCAGATTTCAATGCAAAAGAGGGTATGCAGATAGTTCTTCAGGATAAAGAAGGCAACAAAATTCCTGCCATTATCAAAAGCATTGACGAGAAAAATGTCGTTCTTGATTTAAATCATCCTCTTGCTGGTCAAGATTTAACATTTGACATAAAGGTTGTAAAAATAGAAAAAATGATAAAGTGATATGGAGACAAGAAAAACAGAGGTCAGAGGTCAGAGGTTGGAAGTCAGAAGTTAGATGTCAGAAGGCGGAGGTCGGAGGAGCATATTTCTATCCACTATCCACTATCCACTGTCCACTGTCCTCTATCCACTGTCCTCTAACCTCTTTCTACTGTCCACTATTCGCTATTCTTTTGTTACTC
>JAGHAG010000197.1 GCA_021161625.1 Elusimicrobiota bacterium | reverse complement strand
TATAAACAAATACACGGTATGGTTGACACAGGGGGATTTTTTCATTATAATGAACATAAAAATGCAAGAGTTTTTTATGAAAAAGATTGTTTCGCAAAAACAAATCACTTATTTAAGGGTTTCCATTACGGACAGGTGCAATCTAAGATGCAGATACTGTATGGACGAAGAAGGAATAGAAAAATTTTCTCACGATGATATTTTAAGGTTTGAGGAAATTGAAAGACTGCTTGAAATTTTTAAAAAACTTGGCATAAAAAAAATCCGATTTACAGGGGGAGAGCCCTTCTTAAGAAGAGGTGTTCTTGATTTTTTTGAAAAAATAAAAGATGGTTTTTATGTTACAACAAATCTTTCAATTCCATCTCTTGATGTTGAAAGAATAAACAATCTTCCAATTTCGGGCATAAACATCAGTTGCGATTCATTAGACCCCCAAAAATACAGGTACATAACCCGTGTGGGTGATTTTGGAATTTTCATGCAGAACTTTAAAAGATTGAAAATAAAAAACAGAAAAATAAATGTTGTTTTGATAAAAAATTTTAATGATGATGAAATTCTTAAATTTATTGACTTTGCATTAAGAGAAAATGTCGTACTCAGGTTTATTGAAAAAATGGATTTTGTAAAAAATTCGTTAAAATTTCTCTCCCTTCTTCCAGTCAGAGAGTTTCTTATAAAGAAGGGAATTCTTGAAAAGGAGTTTTTTACAGAGGGAAATTCTGTTGCAGAATACCACTTTATAAAAGGCACGGATTTAAAAATTGGATTTATAACCCCTGTTTCAAAACCATTTTGCTTTAGGTGTGATAAATTGCGTCTCAAGGCAAATGGAGAACTTCTGTCCTGTCTTTATTCAAAAGAATCCCTTAATTTAAAAAAACTTATCAGAAGCGGTTTTTCAGATAGGGAGATTATCAGATTCGTAGTTGCTTTTGTTAAAAAGGCAGATTTCCCATGGTCCCACAAATCCCTGTCAGCCATGGTTCAGATAGGGGGTTAATATGGAGATTAAAAGAATAAAAATGGCAGATGTTTCAGGAAAAAAGCAAACCTCAAGAATTGCCTGTGCCAGTGGAGAAATACTTTTAAGCAAAAAAACTTATGAGGCAGTAAAAAAGGGGAATGTGCCAAAGGGTGATATTTTTGCAACCGCACAGATTGCAGCAATCAATGCTGTAAAGCAGACGCAGTTTTTAATTCCTTTATGCCATAATGTTCCTGTTTTTTTCACAGATGTTTCATTTAACCTTTCAAAAAACAGAATAAAAGTTGAGGTCTGTGTAAAGACAGATGCAAAAACAGGTGTTGAAATGGAGGCAATGACAGGCGTTTCAGTTGCTCTCTTGACACTCTATGATATGTTAAAACCAATTGACAGGACCCTTGTTATCAGCGATATAAAACTTCTCTTAAAGTCAGGCGGGAAGAGTGGCTTATGGAAAAGGGAAAAATAAAGGTTGCCATTCTTACAGTTTCAACAAGTTGCTTTAAAGGTGAAAGAAAGGACAGAAGCGGAGAAGTTCTTATGAGGCAGTGCAAAAAAGCAGGGTTTGTTGTTGCAAAAAAAGACATTGTATCTGATAGAAAATCTGAAATTAAAAAGTTTTTGAAAGGATACTTAAGAGAAAGAATAAACCTTGTTCTTACAACAGGAGGTACAGGACTTGGACCTTTTGATGTCACTCCTGAGGCAACCCTTGAAATTGGCGGAAGAAATGTTCCTGGGATATCGGAATTTATAAGAATAAAGGGAGTTGAAAAAACAAAAACAAGCATCCTTTCAAGAGGGGTGTGTGTTTTAAAAGGAAAAACTCTTATCATAAATCTACCTGGCAGCACCTCAGGTGCAAGGGATTCATTTAAAGCGGTTCTGCCTGTTTTAGAGCATGCTTTTCACATAATAAAAGGCGGCGGGCATGATTGAAGGCAGGGTCAGGAGCATAAACATCAGCAACAAAAAAGGCATAAAATTCAGGGTGAAAAAAGCATTTCTGATTAAAAATTTTGGTATAAAAGGCGATATTCATGCTAAAAAAAATTCACGCAGGCAGGTTAGTTTTCTTACTTATTCAGAAATTTTGAAGATGAAAAAATTACTCGGGGAAAAAATAAAATACGGAATTTTTGGCGAGAACTTTGATGTGAGTGGAGTAAAAACAAAAGATTTTAAAAAAGGTGTAAAAGTTTGTTTTGACTCTGGTGTGATTCTTCGTGTTGAGAAAATAGGAAAAACCTGCCCCAGCCCTTGCGAAATTTTCAAATTCGCTGGTATGTGTATTATGCCTGAAAGTGGTATTTTTTTAACGGTTTTAAAAGGCGGCGAGGTTCAAGAGGGTGAAAAATTTAACCTGCTCTAACCTCCTCCTTCAATCTCTTCAATCTCAATAATGTGAACAATTGCAGATTTTGAAATTATGATTGACCTGTATTCTTTTTCAACAACACCGTTTTTTGTTATTATGGCATCTCTGAGAACAATAAAAAGTTTTGAAGGGTCATTTACAAAATCACTCAAACGGGTTTTATACCCACTGCTTGGAAGATTTATAACCCCTTCAATTGTTCTTCCAGTAATGTCCTGAATTTCAACAGGAACTTTTTTAAAAACACCTTCCATTTTTCCCCCTTTCTCTTTTTAGTTGATAAGTTAAACCCAGATTTTTCATTAGAAAAATCTGTCCTTCGGACCGCCCTATCTCTGATAGGGCGGGGTTAACCCCGCCCAGCCCTCTAAGCAACACGATTTTAATTTGCATTTACCCTTCTCCAAGCATTCT
>JAGHAG010000013.1 GCA_021161625.1 Elusimicrobiota bacterium | reverse complement strand
AGTATTTCCTTAATGGATAATTTCCTTCTGGCCAATCTTCTGGTAATAATAAATGCTTTAAATTAGGATGTCCAACAAAATTTATACCCAAAAGTTCCCATATTTCTCTTTCAATCCATGCAATACCCGGAATAAGAGATACTAAACTTTCAATTTCTGGATTTTCCCTTTCAAGAAATGTCCTTAAAGAAACAATAACTCCTCCTTCTTTATCAAAGGAAAAATGGTATAAAAGTTCAAAACTATCAAAATTATCAACACCAGTTACAATCTGGTATCTTGCTCCCATATCATTAAAAACTATATCAACTGCTTTTTTAATATCTTCTTTTTTTATCTGAATATATATCCTCTTTGAATTTCGCTCCTGCCATTTTTCAATCTTCTCTCCAAGTTTCTCTCTTACTTTCTCCTTCATAAAAACAACCTTCTTACCTTTGGGATTTCCTTATCATCAAAATGGCATCTCACTGCATCCTTAATCTTCTCTTTTAACTCCTCTATCGAATCTGCTTCAGTAAATATGGAATGACCCAAAGATCGTGCTTCATATCCTCCCTCTTTTGATTCTTCAATTAAGAAAATTATCTCTCTTTCTCTCATCTGCCCTCCTAAATCTCTCCTCTTAACTTTTTTATAACCTTCACAATCCCGTCAATTATTGCTTCAGGTCTCGGTGGACAGCCGGGGATATAGACATCCACAGGAACAACCTCATCAACAGGCACTGTTCTGTTATAAGATGGCTTGAAAATTCCCTGAGACGAAGCACAACTCCCAAAAGCAATCACAACAACTGGCTTTGGTGCCATTTCATAAAGTTCCTTTAACCTTGGAGCACCCTTTCTGGTGAGCATCCCTGTAACAAGAATTGCATCCGCGTGTTTTACTGACCCAACAAGTTTTATACCAAACCTCTCCACATCAAATCTTGGTGTTAAAACATCAAGGATTTCAATATCGCAGTTATTACACGGTCCTGAAGCAAAGTGAAAAACCCATATTGATTTTGTTATGTTCTTTATTCTATTCATAAGCCCTTTATTGCAAGAATTATAGCAATTAAAGAAATAGGGAACAAAACAATCCATGCAAACCACAGAAACTGAGTAATTTTAAGGCGGGGATTTGTGTTTTCAACAAGAATTATCAAAATCAGAATTATGATATATTTCAAAACATTCACACCGCCAAGAAAAAGTTCACAGAGCAAAAAAGGCACAGCAACAAGAAGCACATATTGAGAAAGTTTAAAAAATCCAAGCAAAGCCCCTGAATAATCAATGTAAGGACCACCTGATATTTCTGTTTCGGCTTCTGCAATGTCAAAAGGAACACGACCAAGTTTTGCGAGTGCAGTTATAAAAGCAAGCACAAAAGCAATAAATCCTGAAATTGAATAAATGACAGGGGATGTCTGGGTTTGAAAGTGTATGATGTTGGAAAGTTTTAAAAGCCCGTTTGTTTTTATCCATACAACCGCAACAGAACACCAGAAAATAATTTCATACGAAAGCACAAGTTTCATTTCCCGTGAAGCACCGAGAGATGCAAGAGGATTTGAACTTGAAGCACCGCCAAGGATTATACACAGGGATGGTATTGTGAGAAAATATACCACAACAATCAAATCTCCCTGAAACCCAATTTCAGGATAAAACTGGGCAATGCCAACAAGGGTTGCAACAAAAACAGAGACAACAAAAGAAATAATGGGACTCATAATAAAAACCACTTCAGAGCCCCTTTCAGGGATTACGGTTTCTTTTGAAAAAAGTTTTAAGACATCATAAAGGGGCTGAAGAAAGGGAGGCCCCACTCTCCACTGAATCCGTGCGGTTATCTTTCTCTCAAACCATGAAGCAAAAATCCCGAGAAGGATTGAAAAAAGCATTCCAGGAAAAACAAAATAATAAAAAAATATCCTCATTTTATCCCCAGCTGTTTCTTCCAGTAAATTCCCTTAACAAAAACACCATCGCAGATTTTAAAAATTCCCTCATCTTCATTTTCTTCAAATTCTCCAACCTTAATTGCATCTTTTTCACAGGTTTTTACACACAGGGGTTCTCTATCTGTGCAAACCTCACAGGGAACTGTTTTAAATTCAACTGTTTCAATTGTGTTCACACCAAAAGGACAGGCAACAAGACAGGTTTTACAGGATGTGCAAAGCATTGATGACCTTTTCAAATCTCCATCCTGTTTTTTAAGTGCTCCTGTGGGGCAGGCAATTACACAGGGCGCATCCTCACAGTGCCTGCATATAACTTTTCTAACTCCTGCCTCAAAAAGCATTTTAAAAGCATTTTTTGTATGATGAAAAGGATAATCACACTCAACCGTACACTCCCTGCACTTATAACACTTTTCAAGATCAATCAGTAACATCTTTTACATTGCAAATTGTAAATTTTAAATTTCAAATTTGAAATTTGTTTTTCTCTCATTACTCATCCTTTTTTTGCGAGTGGTTTCTGCCAGGCAGGGCTCTGAGAGCGAGGAATTCTTCCCCAGTCCGCAGCGAACTTAAGCGCAGCCCTCTCACGCGAGCGTCCCTGACAGCAAAACCACTTCCCTCTCTTCCTCATTCCCATATTCCTTCAATATCTTTTATTTCAGAATAATTAAAAACAGGACCATCCTTGCAAACAAAGAACTTTCCAAGAGCACAATGTCCGCACTTACCAATTCCACAGGACATATTTTTTTCCATTGAAAGAAAAATGTTTTGAGGTTTATATCCAATTTCAATGAGTTTTAAAGTCCCGAACTTCATCATAATCGGTGGGCCGCAAACAATTGCCACTCCCTGCTCTGGATTTAATTTCACCTCATCAAAAAGGCAGGTAACAACACCTGTCTTTCCCTGCCATTTTCCTGTTTCACATCTGTCAACAGATTGAAAAATTTCAGCACCCATCTTCCTCCAGTTTGAAAATTCATCTTTGTAAACAATGTCATCAGGTGTTTTTGCACCATATAGAAGAACAATCCTTTTGTATTTTTCCTTTTCGTGCAATAATGTCAAAAGCAGGGAACGAAGCGGTGCCATGCCAACCCCGCCGCCAAGAATTAAAACTTCCTTGCCCTCAAATTCATTTAGAGGATAACCCTTACCAAGAGGTCCCCTTATCCCAACAGCATCCCCCTTTTTTAATCCATGAATTTTTTCAGTAACCCTTCCTGCTTTCATGATTGTAACTTCAAATTTTTCAGTTTCAAAATGAGAGGAAGAAGGAGTAAAAGGGGCTTCCCCTTCTCCAAAAACCGTAAACTGAATAAACTGACCGGTTTTAAAGGGAATCGGAATTTCAGGCTTTAAAACAAAAGTTTTTATATTTGGTGTTTCATCTCTTACATCAAGAATTTCTGCTTTTACAGGTTTATAGGGGTCAGGTTTCATAAACTTTTAAAATCACCTCTTTAAAGTCAATCTTTCCCTGACAGCCATCAATACATCTTCCACAACCCGTGCATCCTGTGTATTCCTGCATCTGAGGCCTGAAAGAAAACTTGCATAAGAATCTGTGCTTGAATCTCGGGGCAAGTTCCTTTCTTGGATTTGCTCCACCTGCAACCCTTGCGTATCCTTTAAACTGACAGGAGTCAGCATACCGTATTTTTCCTTTTGCACCTTCTGAAAGAAAAAAGCAAAAGCATGCAGGACAGATGTTTGTGCAAGCAGAACAGCTTACACAGGTTTTTGAAAACTCTTCAAAAACTTCCCTGTTTTTTTCTATTTTTTCACCAAGTTCCTTTAAAACAATTTCTTGGTTGTTATTTTTTTCACTTACTTTTTTCAAAATTTCCTCTCTTCTTCTTGAAACACTGTATTTATGTTCTTCGGTTGCTTTTATAAAAAGTTCTTTTAATTTTTCTATCAAAGCATTTCCCTTTTGAGTTCCTGTTTGAACGAAAAATCCCCCATCTGTTCTTGAAAAGTTGAGGTCAAAGCCATCTTCTGCATAGGGTTTTTTACCCAGGACAGTGCAGAAGCAATTTTCTCCACAATCAGTACAATCTGCTGTTATGATAAGATTTTCGTCCCTGAAATACGGGTCTTGAGGTTCGTCTAAATAAATTTTTTTAAGAAGTTTTAAGCCCTCAAGGTCGCATGCGCGCATACCAAGAACTGCGAAAGGAGTTTTTTCTTTTTGCCTGAGTTCTTCCTGTGTGGCATAGAAGAAGTATTTTGCAGGAAGGTCTGTTCTGAAACCATCAAGTGAAATTTCGTCATCTTTCTGGTATTTTTTCCAATTATAGCGAGTTTCTTTTAAAACAGGAAAATAGAGAGTATATTCTTTAGAAATTTCATCAGCAAAAGTTTTAAAATTTTCATCTGAAATAAACCACATTTTGCTATATTATAACTTTTTCAAACCCCTGTCAATTTTACACTGTATTTATTCTGCTAATTCCACTTTAATAACTTTTCCAGTCCAGTTGTTCCCCACATCTTTTACTGCAATTTTTATCTCATTATACCCTTTCTTTAATTCATAATAACATGGCCATTCTTCTTTTTTACCGTCAATTAATTCTCTCCGCATTCTTAGAGATCTCCAAAAACTATACCCCTTTTTTAAATTCCAACCTAAGCCATTAGGCGGATTATATATTATCCTGCCTTCTTCAAAATGTATGCTCTCTGCCCATCTTTTTTCTTTTGGAAATGCTTCCCAATACTGCTCCGCTATAATTTCCCCGTTTACATATATCTCTATTCCCATCAAGCCGAAATTATCTTTTGCT
>JAGHAG010000023.1 GCA_021161625.1 Elusimicrobiota bacterium | reverse complement strand
CAATAGAACTCAGATTGAACTTAAGGGTTTACAAAACAATACAACCTATTTTCTTAAAATAAGAAGTGTTGATAGATATGACTATGGAGTGATTGATATAAATTCCCCCTATTATCCTGATTCAACATTAAAGAGAAAATATCCGTGGTTGTATTCGGAGGTTGTGAGTTTCAGGCCTGATAGAAGAGTTTTTTGTGAATTTTCGCTTGAATATTTTGGAAATGAGACGGTTTTTTTGAACATAAACGGTAAGAAAATAAAGATGAAGAAGAAAGGAGAAAAGTGTATTGCCTCTGTTAAACTTATAAACAATGAAAGTTATTCTTACCAATATGAGACACAAAATCTGACTGACCCTCAGGGTGAAAGGAATATAAAAATTTCAGATATTGATGGTGATGGAAAGTTTTATATAGATGATGTGTGGGGCGTTGGAATTTCTTTTGAAGTTCCATTTGAAATCATTGGCTGGCAGGTTTCCTCAAGCACAGGTGAAATCAGTTTTTCATGGAAGAAAAATCCCCAGCATGAAGGTGAAATCACCATCTTTTATTCATCAGATAAGTATAACTGGAACGTTCTTGTTACAACATCCTCTCAAAATTATACATGGAAAAATTTTATGACAGGTGCAACATATTATTTCTCTATTGGAAGTTTTAAAAATCAGTCATCACCCTGTCAGGTTCTGGCTGGAAGCACCTCTTTTTTTAAAAATCCACCTCCATTAAAAATTACAAAAATTTTTGAAGGGATTGAAGCATCAGATTTCAGAGACAGTTTAAAAATTCTTTCCTCGCCTAAAAATTTTGACAAAAAATTTTCAGATTTTCTCATTTTTTATTCAACCTATAATATAGAAATTTCAACAGGCACAAATTTTGACTGGCAGATTTATGATTTTCTCTCAAAGAAAAAAGGATTTTCACCAAATTCACCAATGATTTATGCAAATCTCCCTTCAACAACTCCGTTAAAAGCATTTTATATAAGAGGGGCTGGCTTTTTGGAGGATAATTCAGGGGTTTATTGCACTCAACCGGATGTTTTTGTAACACCTGCTCTGATTGAATATAAAAAGCAAAAAACCCTTTCAAGGGATAAGGTGAGTGTGAGTTTTGGCAAATACAGTTTGCCTGTAAAAAAGGCTTACCTTACTTTTTATAAATATGAGGAAATTGAAGTTTCACAAAAATTTAAACAAATCAGAGAAAAAATAACGCAGGCAATTGAAAACTCTCTTAAAATTTCTTTCCAGAGTTTTATTTCAACAGATACAGTTTTTCTTTTTTCTCTCAAAAAAACAGATGGAAAAAAAATTACATCTTCTTTTAAAGAAGATGTTTCATTAACAATTCCATATCCTTCATGGGCAGAACCTGAAAATATACTTCCATTTTATCTTGATGAGGAAAATGGTTTCTTTAGAATTGTAAAAACCCAGCCAGAGGTTCCCAAACCCAAAATAAATTATTCAAGTGCAACCATAACTTTTAAGACAGCCCACTTTTCAGTTTTTGCACTGATGTATGCATTTGGTGAAAGGGACCTTTCAGATGTGAAGGTTTATCCAAATCCATACAAACCCTATGATGGTAGATGGGAGACAGGTCATAAAAGTGGAGACTGGGCTGGAATTCATTTCAGAAAATTAACAGCAAATACCAGAATAAGAATTTATACAATAGATGGAATTCCGGTAAGAGATAACCTTTACTCTGATACACAGGGATATTGCTGGTGGGATGCAAAAAATGATAAAGGACAGGAACTCTCTTCTGGGCTTTATATTTTTGTTGCAGAGGATGAGAAAGCAATGGGGAGGAAAAAATTTATAGGGAAAATTGCAATAATAAGATGAGGTTGGGGATTTGGTCTTTTGTGCTTTTATTTTTTGTTTTATCGCAGATTTATGCTGCTGGAGAAACTGCGCTTAATTTTTTAAGAATAGATGCCTCTGCAAGAGGTGCTGCTCTTGGAAGTTCTTCTGTGGCTGATGAAAGCGAGGATTTTGTTTTTTACAATCCTGCGTGTCTAACAAATCTGGAAAGAAAAAAAGTTTCTCTTATGCATATTTCACTTTATGCTGATATAAATTATGAGTCAGGAATTGTTTTTTACCCATACAAAAAATTTAACTTTTCCTTTGATTTTAATTATCTTCACACTTCTGCACCAAGGACAATTATAGACCTCACACAACCTTATGAGTTTGAGAAAATTGGAAAATACAAATTTGAAGACCGTCTCATTGGTTTTGGAATTTCACCCAGAAAAGGTATCTGGGGGGTGAAATTAAAATACATAGATGAAAGGATTGAAGAGGAAAAAGCAAAAGGCACTGCTTTTGATTTGGGAATTTTGATTAGAGAAGAAAAATTTTTGTTTGGAATTTCCCTTTTAAATATAGGACCGCCTGTTGAATATATTAAGAAAAAGGAGGAACTTCCAAGAACAATTTCAGTTGGCGGGAAATTTCTCATAAAATGGACAGGAATTTTTGGAAGTTTTAAAATGTATCCTGATAGAAAAACCTCTTTTCATACAGGGGTGGAAATTTCATACAGAAAAATTGCTTTTTTAAGAGCAGGATTTAAAAAAGTTTGTGAATGGGATGATGATTTTTCACCTTTTACATTTGGCGCAGGTTTAAAACTGGGAAATTTTGGATTTGACTGGGCATTTATTCCTTCCCAGCGATTAGGAGACAGTCAGGAATTTTCATTATGGTTTTTCTTTTAATTTTTTTAATTACGACAACCGTCCTTCATGCTGAGTGGTATTACACTGAAATTGCAGATTTAAATGCAACGCCTGAAAGAGCGGTCTTTTATGAAAATAAAATTTTTGTTGGAACAGATAATGGAGAGATTTATAAAATCTCACCTTCTTCCCAGAACCCGGTCTTTACAAAAATTGCAGAAATTGGTTCATCTGTGAATTCTTTGGTGGCTGAAACAGAAATTTATGCAGGGGCTGGCTCTCTCTATAAGATAAGCACAAATGGGGATGTTGTTGTTCTGTCAACCTCAACCGCAGATATTACCTCTGTCCTTAAAGATGGGGCTTATATTTATTTTTCGGATGAATACGGAAGGTTATGGCAGTTTGATGAAGAGAAAGACGAAAAACAAAAAATTGGTGAGACAGTTTTAAAAATTTCTGCTATTGAAAAATATGAAAATTCAATTTTCGCTGGTTCAAATGACAAGGTTTTGTGGAGATTTTATGAGACAGACGAAGGATGGGCAAAAGAAAAAATATACGAATATGCAAAAATTACCTTTTTAAAAAAATCAGCATTTACAGGAGAAGAAAAACTCTATGTTGGCTATTCTGATTCAAAAATTGTAAGTGTGTATTTAAAAAATGACTGGAAAAAATATCCAATTTCATGGACATCAGGAAGCGTAAATGAAATTCTTTGTGCTAACATAAACGGAGAAGAGTGTCTGTATGTTTTTACAACAGATGGCGATATTTTTGAGATTTCTTTTTCCTCTTCAGGATATGATTGCGAGAAGCTTTTGTCATTGGGAACATCTTTAAATTGTGCTGTTTCAGACGAAAGTTTGATTTATGCTTTTACCTCTGATGGGGAACTTTACAAAGTTTTTTACAATGAAGGCGTTCTTGCCGGCTCCACCTACAAGCACAGTGCATCTGAAATTTTTTCTGTATCTGATGCAACCACAACATACCGAAATCCTGTTTTCCCTGCAAGGGATGAAATTGTAAGTTTTTATCTTACAGATAGCAATAAATCCGCAAATCTAAAACCTGTCCTGTACTGGAAGCAAACCTCAACAGATGTTTTTAATAAAACAAATTTTGTTTTCAATTCTCTTGAGGATGATTATTCAGTATGGGTTGCAACAGTTTCCTTTAATTTTTCAACAGGTACAATTATTGAATATTACATAGAAGAACTGACAAACAATGTCTGGGTAGTAAGAAGCGGGGATGATATGCTTTCAAATACTTCCCAGTATGCAATTTTTTATTCTTCTCAGGGAATTGATACGCACACATTTAAATTTATGGTTGCAGGAATTGGAAACTGCTTTCATATACCCACATCAAGTTTTACAGAATATTCTTCAATGAGAGTGCCTCTTTATCCTGTTTCTGAAAAAATTACTTTTTTTATCGGCAATCAAGCGTCTGGTTCAGGGAATTACGGAAATATGACAGGTGGAAAAATCAATTATAAAACAGGTTCCTGGCAGTCCAAGGACCTTGAGTGGTATTGTGATAACGGCAATTACAAATACTGGAAGGCAGAACTTTTAGAACCCCCAAGTTTTTATTATTTTACAGTTTTCTATGACGACCACAGGACAACATTTGTCTATGGAGATGATGAAAATTCTTATACAACTTTAAATGAAAGCATTGCACAAAATAATGCTTTTTCACTGAATACATCAACTTCATTTTTTAAGGTTTGTGTTTCAACCACACAGGAACTTGAGTTAGAAATTTTTGAGGAAGGAACATTCAGGAAGGTATGGGACGGAACAATAGCAAAAGAAACCGAAATTTCACTTTTTTCAGGAACTTTTGAAATGATTATAAAAGGCGAAAATTTTAAAAGTATTTGCGAAAAATTTTCCTATCCTGCATCAACAAAAACATATACTCTTGCTCTATCATCAACCCCGCACACAATAAATTTTACAGGTCTCTGTGAAGGGGATTTCAGCAGCAATGAATTGGTCTATTCAGATTCCTCGAATGACTCATACTGGGGGACAAAGAATGAACTTCACAATCTCTGGATTAGTTTTGATAAGGATAATTTGTATCTGGGTTTAAGTGGTATTCTGGAAGGAAATTCCCTGATTGTTTATTTTGACTGTGGGGATTATTTTGGTTCAATTGAGGATGCTTCTTCATTGCCATGGGGCAGTGCAAGAAATCATAAGTTTCCTGCTTCCTTTAAACCTGATTATCAATTTATTTCATGGAATTTTTCAGCGGGTAATTTTTACAGAATTCTTTCAACAACCTCCATTTCAGATATAACATCTGACGTATCGCAAAAAACCCGCGGTTCTTACGGAAATTTGAGTAATATTGAAATAAAAATTCCGTTTTCGGTTTTTTATGAAGGAATTGCTGGTTCTGGCATACCAGGAGGTGCTGAGATAAAGGTTCTTGCCTGTGTGACCGGTGGCGAAGGGACATCTGTCAAGGATTCAATTCCTGACCAGTCCTTTTCTTTTGGCGGGACTTTTGATGAATTTGATTTTACAGATTTTCTTGTTGTTCGGCTTGATGACAACCAGAATGGAAGTCCTGATTCTGGAAAAATTCCAGCAGAGATTGTTTTTTCAACATCTCAGGTATCTTCCTCTCAGGAGATTTTTAAACAACAGGATTTTTCATACAGGGTTGAGGGTTTAAATGAGGAGAGTTTCTTTTTCAAAGAAAGAGATTTGCCTCTTTATGTCTGGAGTGTGGATGCTTCAAGTGCAGTTCTCTGGTGGAGAAATTCTGAACTTGAAAGTTTTGAAGAATTGAATTTTACCATTGGCTCCCCAACATTTACATTTGTTATTCCAGGAGAGTTTGTTGTCAATGACATAGAATATTATTTTACACTTCATAAAGGAACCCAGATTGTTATAACACCAACCTATACAATTTCAATATCAACCTCATGCGTGCTTCAAGCAGGTTCAAAGGAGTATTTCCTTCACGGACTTAATTTTAAATTTGATGAGGTTCTATACGAAGACATAGAATTTAATTTTCTTAAGCCAACAGTTGTTCTGGATGAATGCATCACCCCGCAGAACAGTGAAATTTCCGAACCTGTTCCTGTGGAACTTTATGAAATAAAAGGTGAATTTCCAGAAGCAGAGATTGAATTGAAATATTTTGATGAAACAGATGAAGCAAATTTGAGAGCATATTTCTTTGATGGAGAAAAGTGGAGCATGAAAACCGGCTTGCCTGATATTTCCGTAAATAAAATAACAATAAAAATTTCACAGCAGGGAAAAATCGGCATTTTTAAAACAACAGGAATTTTGCTTTCCACAAAACTTTCTTCAATTATAAGGCCTGTCTTTAATCCTTATTTTGGAGAAAAGATTGAATTTAATTTTGGACAAACCCCTCAAAAAATCGCAATTGAAATTTATGACCTTAACGGAAGATTTATAAAAAGGACAAACAAAGAGTTCTGGGATGGCTGTGATGAAAATGGCAGGATTGTTCCATCAGGGGTTTATATTTACAGGGTTGAAACAGAGAGTGAAAGTTTTTGGGGGATGATGGGTGTATGGAAATAATAATAAGGGTAAAGAGGAAAGTGGATAGAGGAAAGAGGACAGAGGGAAGGCAGGGTGTCATTCCTGCGGAAGCAGGAATCCAGAAAACGGAAAGTGAAAAGTTAAAAATGACAGATGACAAATGAAGCGAAATTAGGAGATTGGGAGATTATGAGATTAAAGAAGAAATTTATAGAAATTTGTCCTTCGGACGAAATAAATAGAAATTGATAATGGAGGGAAGAAGAAAATGTTAAATCCCAAATCCCAAATAACAAACCACAGCCCATTTCCAGATGGGCTGGGCCCCGCCCTTTTGAAAAAGGGCGGTGGTTCCAAACAATATCAAAATACCAATGTTCTAAATTCCAAACAGTTTAGGTTATTGGGATTTAGGATTT
>JAGHAG010000143.1 GCA_021161625.1 Elusimicrobiota bacterium | reverse complement strand
GAAAGAGGCGTTATTGTAAGGGCAATGGATGAGTATGAACTTCCACAGTATATCAGAGTTACAATTGGAACACCTGAAGAAAATAAAATTTTTCTGAAAGAACTCTTGAATTTAGCATAGAGGTTAGTAAAAAGTGGACAGAGGACAGTGGATAGAGGATAGAGGACAGAGAATAGGCAGTCTGTCATTCCTGCGGAACTTGTCCTCGCGAAAGCGGGGAGCAGGAATCCAGAAAATTAAAAATGAAAGTAGGAGCGATTAAGCAAATAGCGATTAAGCGATTAAGTGAAATCAAAAATTTTCACTATCCACTTTCCTCTTTCCACTGTCCACTATTCACTATTCTCTCATTACGCGTTACTCATTACTCATCCCTATTGTCGCTGTTTTCTATTCGCTATTTGCTAAAACGAGGAGGCAAAAATGATTTTAACTCTAAAAAGAGGTATTTCAAAAAAGGAAATAAAACGAATTGAAAACAAAATTCGGTCTTTTGGCTTCAGACCCCATATTTCTCGCGGGGCGAAAGACATAACAGTTGGAGTTATTGGTGAAAATGCCATACTTCTTAAAGAGTTTTTTGAATCAGACCCTGCTGTTGCCTCAATTGCCCAGATATCAAAACCCTACAAACTTTCCTCAAGACAGATACACCCAAAAGACACAAGATTAACCGTCGGGAACTCAAAAATTGGCGGGGGACATTTTGCAATTATTGCAGGGCCCTGCTCTGTTGAAAGCAGAAAACAAATAATTTCAATTGCAAAAGAAGTGAAAAAATGCGGGGCAAAATTCCTGAGAGGAGGTGCCTTCAAGCCAAGAACTTCGCCCTATTCCTTTCAGGGACTTGGGGAGGAGGGTTTAAAATATCTTGCCCAAGCAAAAAAAATCACAGGACTTCCTGTTGTAACTGAAGTTATGCAAATTTCTCAAATAGAAGTTGTTTCAAAGTATGCAGATGTCCTTCAAATTGGTGCGAGAAACATGCAAAACTTCAATCTTTTGAAAGAAATTGGAAAGGCAAAAAAACCTGTGCTTCTTAAAAGAGGAATGTCTGCCACAATAACAGAACTTCTTATGGCTGCTGAATATATTATGAGTAGTGGAAATAGCAAAATAATTCTCTGTGAAAGGGGAATAAGAACTTTTTCAGACCAGACAAGATTTACTCTTGATATAAGTGCAATTCCTGTTTTAAAAAAAGAAACGCATCTTCCTGTGATTGTTGACCCATCCCATGCAACAGGCAAAAGAGACCTTGTCCCTCCAATGGCACTTGCTGCACTTGCCGCTGGTGCAGATGGAATTATGGTTGAGGTTCACATTAAACCCGACACTGCTCTTTCTGATTCTGCACAGACGATAAACATCCCGACCTTTAAGAAACTTGTAAAAGATATCTCCTGTATTGCAAAAGTTCTTGAAAAGAAAGTTTAATGAAAAAAATTCTTCTGCTTTTTATTTTATTTTCTTTTGTTTACGCCCTTAAACCTGAAGGTTTTGTCACAGATAAAGCAGGCGTTCTTTCAGGAGAAGCAAAAATTTATCTTGAAAAAATCTCCCGTGAACTTGAAAGAAAAACCTCTTGCGAACTTGCAATTCTTACTGTTTACGATATTCCTGAAAGAAGCATTGAAGAGTTTGCTGTGGAAATTTTTGAAAAATGGGGTATTGGAAAAAAGGAAAAAGACAACGGGATTTTAATTCTTCTTGCGTTTGAAAAAAGAAAGGTAAGAATTGAAGTTGGCTATGGTCTTGAAGGAATAATAAATGATGCAAAGGCAGGAGACATAATTCGAGAAGTTATGATTCCTTATTTCAAAAAAGGCAACTTCTCTCAGGGTCTTGTAGCAGGTGCGCTTTCAATTGCTCAGATTATTTCAAAAGAATACGGAATAACATTTACTGTCCCACAGGGTTATGAGGGACTTGTAAAAAAAGAGTCAGGTTTTGCAAACTTTTTATTTCTTCTTTTTCTGCTGTTTTTCCTTTTTGGAAGGTTCTGGTTTTTTCCTTTGTTTTTTATTCCTTCTGGAGGATGGGGTAGAGATTTTGGCGGGTTTGGTGGTTTTGGTGGCTTTGGAGGTGGAATTTCAGGTGGGGGCGGAGCAACAGGGTCGTGGTAAAATGGAAGTCGGATATAGAAGTAATGAGTAACGAGTAATGAGGGAAAAGCGAATAGTGGATAGTGGAAAGAGGATAGTCCGCCTACGCTAAAGCTACGGCGGATATATGTAGCTCAAGACCCTTGGTCTGCGATAAAGTGACATGGAGACAAGAAGACAAGAAAACAAGATGACAACCCCCTACTGTTTCTCCCCCCTTAAAGGGGGGAGATTGAGAGGGGGGATTTACGGATGAAAAATTTAAAATTTACAATTTAAAATTTAAAATTTACAATATGTAGGAGGTGATGGTGATGAAAAAAGGATTGATAATAATTTTTGTTCTTGTAATTTTAATTGGAGTGTGGATTGTAAAAAACCTGAACTATGTTGTTCAACTTGATGAAAGAGTAAACGAGGCGTGGGCTGAAATTGAAAATCAGCTAAAAAGAAGAAATGACCTCATCCCAAATCTTGTTGAAACTGTAAAGGGTTATGCAAAGCACGAGAAAGAAATTTTTGAAAATGTTGCAGACAGCCGTGCAAAACTTTCAGGTTTAATTTCTGAAAAGGGTTCCATAAAAGCAAAAATTCAGGCAGCAAATGAACTTGGCGGGGCTCTTTCGCGACTTCTTGCAATTGTGGAAAACTACCCTGATTTAAAGGCAAATCAGAATTTTATTCGTCTTCAGGATGAACTTGCAGGAACTGAAAACAGAATTGCTGTTGCAAGGATGAGATACAACCGTGCGGTAAAAGAGTTCAACACCTACAGAAGAGAAATCTTTGGCTCAATTTTTGCAAAAATGAGAGGGCTTACAGAATCCCGCCCTTACTGGAAAATAGAGGAAAAAGAAAAAGAAACCCCAAAGGTAAAATTTTAACCTGGATTAAAAACAATTTTTTTTGTTTCCTGGATAAAAAAATCTTTTATTTTTTTCCATCTAACCTTTTTGAACATCAAAGGCATCTTTTCTTTTTCTGCATCTTTGAAAAAAGTAAGCCCTTTTAAAGCAAGAATAGAAAAGTCATAAACTTCAGGATATTTCCTTTTTGCCATACGAAACAAATTTTTTAAAGGAATATATTCTCTGATAATAAAGTAAAGGTCAATAAAATCTTTCCTGCTTCCTCGAGAAATAATTGCAGCAAGTTTCATCAAAGCAATATCTTCCATTGAAGCAACCTTTATTTTCCCTGAAGTAAGAAAAGATTTTACCAACCTGTATGGGTAATAAAAAAAACTTATTCTAACATCTGTCAAAGAAACATCAAGTATATTATCCTCTTCAAAAATGACTCTTAAACCATCAAATTTTCTTAACTGTCTCTTTATCCTCTCTCTGTCTTTAAATTTCAGTTGATTTGAAGATGAAAACAGGTCAAAATCAATTGAATTTCTATGCCCAATCTGAACCGCAAGACCTGTTCCACCAGCAAGATAAAAACTATTTCCAAATGGCAAAGAAAAAATGAAATTCAGAACTTCTTTTCTTTTCTCATCAAGGACTTCTAAATTTAACCTATTCTTCAAAAATTCCAGAATTGATTCTTCAACTTCTCTTTTAATATCTTATCTTTATCTTTAATATCTAACAAAGTCAACCAGAAGTTTAAACTCCTTATAGAAAGTTTTTTTATACCTGAACTCTTTATGAATTTTTTTATCCATTTAAGACCATAAATTTTTATCAATCCCTTAATCTGCCTTAAGTTTCCATTTTCAAGAATTCGCTGGGTAATGACAAATTTGTCCCTTTTAAAATCAAGAGAATTTACATCATATTCAGGGAAAAGAAACTTGTTTTTTATTTTCATAAAACTATTTTATCAAATTTAGATATTAAAAACAATTATTTTCGTATTAGAAAAAAACCACCTTTGTCAAAAAAAATTAAGTGCAAAGAATTTTCATCCTTTAAAACTGATTGCCTCAGGAAAAATATAAGCAAAAATGTATCAGGTAAGGGATACGATGTCTTCTTTTTTATAGAGGGATAAAAACAAAAGCAAATAATCCCTTATGTGTCTTGTTATAAGAAAATTGTGTCTGATGTGCTCTTTTCCGTTTTCTCCAAGTTTTTTCGCATATTCAGGGTCACTTAAAAGTTGTTTTATCCAGTAAGCAGTGCCTTCAATGCTGTGGGTTAAAATTCCTGAATGTTTGTGCGTGATTTGAAGAGGAATTCCTCCAACATTTGAGGCAACAACAGGTTTTGCCTTCCAGAGGGCTTCTGTAACTGTTAAAGCAAACCCCTCTCTTATGGATTTCTGCAAAATTATATCACTTGCTCTCTGTAAGGCATTTACTTCAATGTCATTGTTTTCAGGTTGAATTACAAGAACATGGATATCAGGGTCATTCCCTGCTTCCTCCTTGACTGCATTTAAAACTTTATCGTGTTCAGGGTCATCTGTTGCAACATTTCCTGCCAGGACCAGCTGACAGTCAAAATTCTTTTTAACCATTTTAAATGCTTTTATCACGCCAACAGGGTCTTTTAAAAAATCATACCTTGAAATCTGCGTGATTATGGGCTTGTTCTTCTCTATTTTATATTTGTCAAGAACTCCTTGAATTGTCTTTTTATCCAGTTCCTTGTTCTTATCACTTAAAGGGTCTATTGACGGTGGAATTAAAACCTGCTCTATTGGAAGGGGCTTTGAAAATGCTGGGGCAGAAAAAATAACACGGTCGTATTTTACAATTTCTTTTACAAGAAAATTCCATACATTTGGTTTTGACCTTACAACATCCACATGACATCGCCATACCCATCTTGAACCATTATTTTTCTTTGCTTTTATAAGACCGAGCGGCTGTGGGTCATGGACAACAATCACATCGCCATTAAATCTCATCTTTTTTATGTTCTGCTGGGTGATTGCATTGTAATACTCAATATCCCTGTGTGTTAGAATCAGATTTTTCCCATGAAGAGCATTATGAATTTTCTTTGTAATCCCGAAAAAGGTGCTATCACCTCTTATGACATCCCAGTAAATTTTTATCCCCAAATCTTCAAAAAGAGGCACAAGACGGTTTAAAATTTCTGCAACCCCACCGCCAACTGCTGTTGAATTTATGTGCTGAATAACTTTTCCTGAAATGTATTTTGAGAGCAATTTTATCTCATCAACCACCTCATCACCAACAATTGGAATGTATCTGTCAATGACCATTTTCTTCAAGAACCCTTACAATTTTTTCTCTGATACCATAAAGTGTATCCGTATATGGGTCAAGCTTTGAAATTTCCTGGGCTGCTTTTTTAAAACCTGCATCCCTCAACCAGATTGAAAAGTCATTGTCAGGTTTGGCAAGCCTTAACCTTGCTTCAAAAAGATGAAAATAGATTGAATGAATACTTACATGCTTTATTTTCTCAATAAACTCAGGAAGATTTTTTGCAATATAGGATGTTGGCAATATAAAAGTCCGACAGGACATAAAACGAAACTCCTTTTCAGGGGAAACACTTACAATTCGGGGTTTTGTGCTTAAGTACTGGGCAATTTTTGAAATAAGAGCATATCTTAAATCTGCAATTGAAGAATAATCTGTTATGTAAATGCTTGCAAGTTTTTCTGCTAAAACATTTTCTCCTAAAAATTCCTCAACCCAGTAAGCAAAATCATTTACAGGACCTGTTTTTAAAAAGTGGTGCTTGACAAGAAATCTGTGCGTGTGATAATAGATGGAACTTCCGCCAACAATTTTTATGTTTTCAAGAAGTTCGACTATGTTTTTTGCTTTGTTGTCAAGAAGTCGTATCTGATTTAATCTTGTGTAAAATCTAAAAGTGTTTTCACTCATTTTAAAAGCATCTTTAAAATCTTCCGGGCATCTCTAAAAGAGGGGATATTAAATTTTGCCCGTGAAATGGCAAGACCAACCTTTATGGTTATTGCATTTTCAGGGAGAACTTCAAAAATGTTTTCATCAGTGGTGTCATCCCCCATTGCAAGAATAAAATTCCATCTCCTCTTAAGCCAGTAGGAAACGGCTCTTCCTTTGTTTATTGACGAATTTTTCACCTCCAGCCCCTTTTTTATATCAAGAACACTCAAATCAAGATTTGCTGTAAGATGAAAAAGCGCTTCTTTTAATTCCTTTACTCTCACTTCTGCAAGTTCCTGAGGAACATTTCTGTAATGCCAAGCAAGGGAAAATTCCTTTTCTTCTATGAAAGAACCCGGGGTCCTGTCAACATAGTGTTCTAAAACTTCCTTTATTTTTTCTTTCCAGTGTTTATCAAGGGTCTCTATGGTCTGCCACCTTTCTTCCACTTCTTTTATCCATATCCCGTGCTCTGCAACCAAGCCAGCAGAAACCTTGCCAAACCATTTCTCAAGAGTAAATCTGTCTCTTCCACTTACAATAACAACTTTATTCTGAGGATTTGTGGCAAGTTTTTTCAATATTCTAAGAAGCTGTCTGTCAGGAACTGCTTCCTGCGGTTTTGAAGCAAACGGGACAAGTGTCCCGTCATAATCCAGCAGAAGCAATCTTTTTCTTGCAGAATTGTATTTTGTTTTTATCTGCTTTAACGGGGTCTGGGTAAGGAGCTTTATTTCAAAACTTTTCTGAATTGTTTTGATTTTTTCAAGTGTGTCCATAAAATCTTTCACCCATCTTTTTATATCATACCTCTTCAGACGGTTTTGCATAATCTCAATTCTCTTTTTCTGTTCAGTTTCAGGAAGCGAAATTCCTTCTTTTATTGCATCAGCAAGGGCTTCCCTGTCGTTTGGATTTACAATTATTGCCTCCCCCAGTTCCCTGCTTGCCCCTGCAAATTCACTTAAAATAAGAACGCCTTTTTTGTCAATTTTGCTTACAACAAATTCCTTTGCAATCAAATTCATCCCATCTCGCAGGGGTGTAATGAGTGCAACATCTGAAATTCTGTAATATGCGGAAAGCATTGCAGGAGTAAGGGAACGATACATATACCACACAGGCATCCAGTCAATTGAACTGTGTCTTCCATTGATGTGTCCAACGGTTTCGTCAATTTTTCTTTTTAAATTCTGGTATTCTTCAACACCCATCCTTGAAGGCACAGCAACAAGAATAAAAACAACTTTCCCTCTTGCTTCTGGATACTTTTCTAAAAACCTTTCATACGCTTCTAACCTCTGGAGAATTCCTTTTGTGTAATCAAGTCGGGAAATAGAAAGAATCACTTTTCTTCCCCTTATTCTTTTCTGAAGTTTCTTGAGTTCCCTTTTTGTCTGGGTGCTTACAGCAAGGGATTGATATTTATCAAAATCAATTCCAAGAGGAAAAGCATCAACAAGGGAAATTCTATCCCCCTGATGAATTTCACCCATTATATTTTCAAAGCCAAAAATCTGATTGACGCATTCAAGGAAGTGTTCCACATAATCATAAGTGTGAAAGCCAATTAAATCTGACCCAAGAATTCCTTTGAGAATTTCCTCTCTCCATGGAAGAAGTTTGAAAATTTCAACAGAGGGAAATGGTATGTGCAGAAAAAATGCAATTTTTGTGTTTGGCTTTTTTTCTTTTAGAAGTTTTGGCAGAAGAAAAAGATGATAATCCTGAACCCAGACAATATCATCCTGTTTTAAAATTTTTAGAATTGCAGAAGCAAAAATCTGATTTACCAGTTTATACGCTTCCCAGTAATTATTCTGATAACGGGCATAAATCGGAAAATAGTGGAAAAGAGGCCACAACACCTTATTGCAGAAACCATAATAATAATTATCAACATATTTTCTGTCCAGAAAAACAGGAATACATCCCTTTGCACTTAATTTTCTGGTGATACTTTTTTCTTCCCCTTTTATTCTTTCTTTATTTACTCCTGGCCATCCTATCCACAAAAATTTTTTAAAGTGCTTTAAAGAAGCAAGACCTGTTGCAAGCCCCCCTGTGCTCGGAACAAAGGTAAGTTTTTTTCTTCTTCTCTCAACGCTTACCGGAAGGCGATTTGAAACAATCAGAAGTCTTTCCATTTGTTTTATTATAGCATATTTGTGTTAAAATAAAAAATAATAAAGCGATAAAATGAAGTAGAAAAGTGGACAGAGGATAGAGGATAGAAAGAAATGTTAAATCCCAAATCCCAAATTACAAACCACAGCCCATTTCCAGATGGGCTGGGCCCCGCCCTTTTGAAAAAGGGCGGTGGTTCCAAACAATATCAAAATACCAATGTTCTAAATTCCAAACAGTTTAGGTCATTGGGATTTAGGATTT
>JAGHAG010000006.1 GCA_021161625.1 Elusimicrobiota bacterium | reverse complement strand
TAACAGGTCTTGAAGAAGGTGTTTTGCCGTATTCCGACAGTTTGTATGACGTGGAAGAACTTGAGGAAGAAAGACGACTCTGCTATGTTGGTATAACGCGGGCAAAGGAAATTTTAAGGCTTTCCTGCTCAAAGACGAGGCGCCTGTGGGGAAGGTGGGTTTATAATTTCCCCTCTCGTTTCCTGAAAGAAACAAGACTAATAGAATAGGATTAAGGATTAAGTAGTAAGGATTAAGTGTGAAGACATTTAAGGAATTGAAAGTGTGGCAGAAGGCACATCAACTTGTTTTAGAAATCTATAAAATAACAAGAAGTTTTCCAAAAGAAGAAAGATTTGGTCTTGTTATACAAATCAGAAGGTCTGTAAGTTCTATACCCACAAATATTGTAGAAGGATTTAAAAGGAAGAGTAAAAAGGATTTTGCATATTTTCTAAATATAGCGGAGTCATCATTGGAAGAGACAAAATATCATCTTCTTCTTGCTCATGACTTGAAATATATAAGCAACACTGTGTATAATAAGTTATTAGAATTATGTGATGAAATTGGTAAGATGCTAAATGGACTTCAGAGCAGTTTAAAATAATGTTACTTAATCCTTATGACTTACCACTTACTACTATGGGAGGGGTGTCCGAGCGGCTGAAGGAGCGGCACTGGAAATGCCGTGTACGGTTAACCCCGTACCGTGGGTTCAAATCCCACCCCCTCCGAAATGAAGACACAAAAAGAGGCAGAGAAGAAAGAGGTGTTATATGAAGTCATTGGATATTGATTTTCTTCGCAGGCAGGCTGTTCCCATTGAGATGAGCGGTATGCTTCAAAAACTTGGTGAGTTTAAAGGAAGACAGGATTTGTTTGCGCATCAAACTCCACAGATTTTAAAAACACTTAAACAGACAGCTATTATTGAAAGCACGGAGTCATCCAACAGAATTGAAGGCGTGACTGTGCCTGCAAAACGTTTCAGAGAATTAATGCGTCATCCGGTAAAACCGAGAGACCGGTCGGAAGCAGAAATTCTCGGCTATCGCAAGATTCTTTCACGCATCCATACTAAACCGGAATCTTTTGTTATTGATGAAAAAACAATATTAGACCTGCACAGAGAAATTTATGCGCGAACGGATATTCCGGGAGGTCAATGGAAAAAGCGAAACAATACCATTGAAGAGCGACTTCCGGATGGACGGTGGGTAACAAGGTTTGTGCCTGTCTCTGCCAGAGAAACGCCTTATTATATGAAAGAACTATGTGTAAGATTTAATCGCCTGTGGGATAAGCGACAGGTAAGTCCTCTTATTCTTATACCAGCTTTTGTTTTTGATTTCTTGTGTATTCATCCATTCAGTGACGGCAATGGATGTGTATCGCGGCTGCTGACGGTTTTATTATTGCATCAAGCTGGTTACACAGTTGGGAGGTATATCAGCATTGAACGTCTCATAGAGGAATCAAAAGAAACTTATTATGAATCTCTTAAACTTTCATCCAAAGGTTGGCATAAAAGCAGGCATAATCTGAAAGCATGGTGGGAATATTTTTTTGGAGTGCTGATAGAGGCATATCAGGAATTTGAACGCAGGGTAGGAACGATAACAAAAAAGCGCGGGATGAAAACGGCTATCATAGAAGAAGCAATTGAAAACTTACCGGCTACATTTGGTATTTCCGATATACAGCGATTGTGCCCCGGCGTAAGCAGGGATATGATTCGGGTTATATTAAACCGCCTTCGCAGGAAAGGGTATATTGCATGCAAGGGAACTGGCAGGGGAGCTCTCTGGGAGAAACGTGGTAATATCCCCATAAAACGTGGTAATAAACGTAGTAATAGCTAAAGATAAATTTAATTTGCAGGTTAATCCTTAATCCTGAGTGACTCTTTACTATTTCCCGTGTAAATTTGACAGAGGAATTTTTAAGAATTAAAATAAACAGAAATGAAAAAAGAAAAGAAAGAGAAAAATACAGAAAAAAAGGTAAAGAGTTTACATCTTGTTATAGCAAGAAAATATCGTCCATCAAAATTTGCTGAGGTTATAGGGCAGAATCACATAACAACAACTCTTAAAAATGCAATTTTAAAGAAAAAAATCCCCCATGCGCTTCTTTTTTCAGGACCGCGTGGCGTGGGTAAAACAACAACCGCAAGAATTTTCGCAAAGACAATAAACTGCAAAAATTTTCCATCTGCTGAACCCTGTGATGAGTGTGCTTCCTGCAGGGAAATAAACAGCGGTAGTTCCCTTGATGTAATTGAACTTGATGCTGCCTCTAACAGGGGAATTGATGCAATAAGGGAACTGAGAGAAAATACAATTTTTGCTCCTGCATCCTCAAGATACAAAGTTTACATAATTGATGAGGCTCATCAGATAACAGTTGAGGCATTTAATGCTCTTCTTAAAACCCTTGAGGAGCCCCCACCGTATATTGTTTTTATTCTTGCAACAACTGAACCCCAGAAACTTCCCCTGACAATTCTGTCCCGATGCCAGCATTTCAGGTTTCGCCTGGTTTCAGATGAAGAAATAAAAAACACCCTGAAAGCAATCTGTGAAAAAGAGAAAGTATTCATATCAGAGGAAGCCCTTGATTTAATCTGTCTTCAGGCAGGCGGTTCCATAAGAGATGCTGAAAGCATCCTTGAACAGGCGATTTCTTCTTCTGAAGACGGAAAAATTGAAAGGGAAAACATTGAATTTATTCTTGGTCTTGTGGCAGAGGGAAAAATAAGGGAAATGCTTGAGGCAATAGATAGGAAGGATTTGAAAAAAGCATTTGAAATTATAGATGAAGTTTTTTTGAAGGGTTTTTCTCTTGAACAATTTACAAGGCAGTTGCTTGAGCAAATCCGACGAATTCTCGTTCACAAAATAAGAGGCAAAGAGGAATTTTTCAAACACAAGTCAAAGGATGAGGTCTTCTGGATGGCAGAGGTTCTTTCAAAAACCCTTCAGAGCATGAAGTGGATTGAATATCCAAAAATTCTACTTGAACTTGCAATATACAAAATTTCATCTGATTTTGTTTCTGTGGCAAGCATTCTCTCACAGGTCTCTGAAAATGAAAAACAGGAGGAAAGCACTTCTGTGCCCGATGAAAAAATAAAATCCGAGCCAGAAAAACCTTTTTCTGAAACAATCCGTCCCTCTGCCCTGAAATCAAAAGAAGGTCATCTTGACGAAATTTTTTCAATTATAAGAAAAAAAATGCCTTTTCTTCTGCCACTTCTGGAACTTGCTCAGAAAACAGAAATAAAGGGAGACAGAATTTTGCTTGAATTTCCTCAGAAATACACACAGCAGGCAATGAGGGTTATTGCAAACAGCGATGACATTGAAAAAATTTTAAAAGAAGAAGGCAGAAATTTTTTTATGGATATTGTAATTATTGGCAACAAGGATGCATCTAAAAAAGAAAAGGCTAAAAACAATGAAAAAAGGCTTGCCCAGAAACTTGAAGAAGAAGAGCCAATTATACGAAAGCTGGGAGAGATTGTTGGTGGCGGACTTGAAGGACAGATTAAAGACGAAAAAAAATGATATGGAGACAAGAAAATAAAGTGACAAGAAAAAAAGTGGACAGTGGATAGAGGATAGAGGAAAGAAAGAAATGTTAAATCACAAATCCCAAATCACAAACCACAGCCCATTTCCAGATGGGCTGGGCCCCGCCCTTTTGAAAAAGGGCGGTGGTTCCAAACAATATCAAAATACCAATGTTCTAAATTCCAAACAGTTTAGGTCATTGGGATTTAGGATTT
>JAGHAG010000171.1 GCA_021161625.1 Elusimicrobiota bacterium | reverse complement strand
CAGTTAAAAAGAGCAAAGGAAATTCTTTATCTTGCTGACAATGCAGGCGAAACTGTTTTTGACAGAATTTTAATTGAAGAAATAAAAAAAATTTACCCGAATAAGAATATCATTTATGCTGTTAAAAGCAGACCAATAATAAATGATGCGGTAATGGAAGATGCCCTTGATGCAGGGATAGACAGGGTTGCAGAGATTTTGCCCTGTGGTTCTGATGCGCCTGGCACGGTTCTTTCTCTTTGCACAAAGAAGTTTTTAAAAATTTTTGAAAAATCTGATTTTATCATAAGCAAAGGGCAGGGGAATTTTGAAGCCCTGAATGAGTTAAAAAGACCCATTTTCTTTTTGTTCAGGGCAAAGTGTGAAGTTGTTGCAAATCATGTTGGCTGTAAACTTGGTTCTGTGGTTTTGCTTTATACTCTTAAAAATTTATGAGCATATACATTGAAAAAGCAAAGAAAAAATTTTATGAAATAGCAAACAAACATCATCTTCTGAATACAAAAATTATAATAAAATCAAGAGTTTTAACTCCTGAGGAAGCAATAGGCAATCCTGACAGAAGAGATTTCCCTCTTCTTAAAGGCAGGGAAAGAATAATGGAGGCAGAGTTTAAATCTTGTTTCGGGCATGTTTTTACAGATATGCCGGGGAATTATACAGATACCCTTAAAAATATCTTGAAGAAGAAAATAAAAAACAATTTTCACAGAGCGATTTTAATTGCTTCAATCAATGCTGTTATGAGACATCTCAATCTGATAAAAGGCACAAAACACTGCAAAAATAATGAACCTGAAAAATGTGCTAGAAAAGTTGCCAGGTATCTAAAAGAAAATTTTAAAAGGAAAAAAAGACTTGCTCTTATAGGTTATCAGCCTGCATTTATTGAGGAACTGGCAAAAAGTTTCACCTTGAATGTTCTTGATTTGAATAAGGAAAATTTTGGTGAGAAATACGGGGTTCCTGTTTTAGACGGGGATAAATTTTTAAAAGATGTTGTTGACTGGGCTGAGATAGTTCTTGCAACAGGAACTGTTTTTGTCAATGATACAATTGAAAAAATTGCCAAGTTAAAGCCAATTGAGGACATTGTTTTTTATGGTGTTACTGTTTCAGGGATAGCAGAACTTCTGAAACTAAAAAGAGTTTGTTTTTACTCAAAGTGAAAGGAGGTGGCATGAAACTGGCAGTTGCAAGTGACGGTGATGTGGTATCTTTACATTTTGGAAGATGTGAAGGGTATAATTTTTTTGAAATTGAAGATGGCAAGATTATTTCAAAAACCTATGAAAAAAATCCAGGAAACCAGCCTGGTTTTATTCCAAGGTGGCTTAAAGAAAAAAATGTGAAATGCATTATTGCAGGAGGAGCAGGGCCAATGGCACAGGAATTTTTCAAAAATTTAGGAATTGATTTTATTCTTGGTGTTCAGGGGAAGGTTGATGAAGTTGTTGAAAAGTTTTTAAAGGGGGAACTCAAGTCAGGTGAAAACACCTGCGAGCGTTAAGGGGAAAATTTAGAAACAAGGAGGTAAAATGAAAATTGCTGTAAGCGCAACAGGTGGTTCTTTAAATGCACAGGTGAGTTCTGTTTTTGCAAGGTGTGCTTACTTTGTTATTGTTGATTCAGAGACGATGAAATTTGAGATTATGCAGAATCCTGCTGAAGGGATGATGGGCGGTGCAGGTCCTGAAGCAGCGAGGCAGATTAATGACAGGGGTTGCAGAGTTGTTATAACAGGGCAGGTGGGACCAAATGCACAAAGAGCCCTGGAAAGTTTTGGTATTGAAGTTGTTACAGGTGCAACAGGGACTGTAAAGGAAGCAGTGGAGAATTACCTGAAACAGAAATAAATAATTTGAAAAAAATTGCAGTTGCCTCAGGCAAGGGTGGAACAGGGAAAACAACTTTTTCTGTTCTGTTAAGCAAGGTTTTAAGCAAGAAATACAGAGTTCATCTCATTGATTGTGATGTTGAGGAACCAAACTGTCATCTATTTTTGAATTTTAAAGAGGAATTTTCAGAAAGGGAAGATATAACGGTTTTCACTCCAGAAATAGACCCTGAAAAATGTGATTATTGTGGAAAATGTGTTGAGGTATGCAGATTTAAAGCCCTGCTTCTCGCAGATAAAACTTTTATAAAATTTGACGAATTGTGTCATTCATGTAAGGGATGTATATTTGTCTGTCCAAAAGGAGCGGTGAAAGAGGGAAAGAGAAAAGTCGGAGAGGGATTTTTTTCTGAAATACACAAAAACTTATTTTTGAGTTTTGCGCGCATGACAGTTTCCCAGGCTCGTCCAACTCCTCTTATCAGTGAATTGAAGTCAAAAATTGATAAAAAAGCAGATTTTGTTATTTTTGATTCCCCACCAGGTGCGAGTTGCCCTGTTGTTGAGGTTTTAAAGGATTCTGACAGGGTTTTTCTTGTCACAGAACCAACACCGTTTGGTCTTTATGACTTGGGTATTGCTTTTGAGATTGTAAAAGAGATGAATAAAGATGTTTGCCTTGTGATAAACAAGAGTGGAGAAAATGATTTTTTGATTGAAGATTTTGCAAAGAAAAAGAAATTAGAAATTGTATTGAAAATTCCCTTTTCAAAGGAGTTTGCTAAAAAATATTCTGATGGTGAAATTGATACGGATTTTTTCCCTGATTTTGAAAATAAAATTTTTAACCTGGATTATTCACACTAAATGTGAATAATCCACCCTTCGGGCAGCCCCGCCCTCTATATGTATGAGAGAAAAGGTTAAAACAATATGAAAATGTTTGAAGAAAAATCAAGGCGGGTTAAGATTATACTGCTTAGAGGGCGGGGCTGGGTTAACCCAGCCCTTTCTTTAGAAAGGGCTGTCCCCGATATTTATCGGGGATGCATGGATAATGCAGGTTAACCTTGTGAAATGAGCATTTTTGATAAATTGCATGAAAGGTATGATAGATGGTATGAAAAACATAAAAGAATTTTTTTAAAGGAAGTTGAAACAGTAAAAAAGATAAATTTTTCAGGAAGAGGAATTGAAATCGGAGTTGGCACAGGGAGATTTGCTTCGCTTTTAAATGTGAAATATGGAATAGACCCGTCATTAAAGATGCTCTTAAAAGCAAAGGAAAGAGGCATAAAAGTTATAAAAGCAAAAGGAGAATTTTTACCATTTAAAAGTGGTATTTTTGACTTTGCTCTTATCATAGTTACAATATGTTTTGTTAAAGAGCCACTGAAAGTTTTAAATGAGACAAGAAGAATTTTGAAAACTGGAGGCAAGGTTATAGTTGGCATTATAGATAAGAATTCCATTCTTGGGAAAGAATATCAAAAAAAGGAAAGCCCCTTTTACAAAGAGGCAAAATTTTATTCATCTGAAGATATACTTGAATTCTTCAAGAAGACAGGATTTGAATACACAAATGCCTTTCAATTTTTAATTTTACAGGAGCAAATAAAACAGGGTTTTAATGAAGGTGGTTTTGTTGCTATTTCAGGAATAAAAAAGTGAGAGAAGTCCTTGTTATTTCAGGTAAAGGTGGGACAGGGAAAACAACACTTGTTGCAGCACTTACCTGTTTTAAGAATGATATTGTTGTTGCTGATTGCGATGTTGATGCACCTGATTTGCATCTTCTTTTAAAACCTGAAGTTGAAAGGGAGTTTGAATTTAAGGGTGAAGAAATTGCATATATAGACAAAAAATTGTGTAAACAATGTGGAGTATGTATTTCAGTATGCCAGTTTGATGCTATAAGTGATGATTATGTTGTTGATGAATTTTCCTGTGAAGGGTGCGGGGTTTGTGAGTGGATGTGTCCTGCAAAATCAATAGTTATGAAGGAGAGGATTCAGGGAAAGTATTTTATTTCCAGCATAAAAGCAGGAAAAATGGTTCATGCTCAGTTATTCCCGGGAGCAGAGAATTCAGGAAAACTTGTAACAAAAGTAAAAAATCTTGCAAGAGAAGTTGCAACAGAAGAAAAAGCAGAGGGAATTTTGATTGATGGAGCACCAGGAATTGGTTGTCCTGTTATTGCATCTCTCAGTAGAGTTAATCTTGCTCTTATTGTAACAGAACCAACCGTATCAGGGGTGCATGACCTTAAAAGAATTGTGGAACTTGCAGAATTTTTTAAAATAAAGGTAAAGGTCATAATAAACAAGTTTGATTTGAATATTTTAAAAACAGAAGAGATTGAAGATTATTGCAGAAGCAAAAGAATTTCTGTTGTTTCAAAAATTCCTTTTTATTATGAAATGATAGAAGCACTGAACAGAGGCCTTAGCATTGTGGAATACAGCAATAATCCGGAGATTTTAAATCTTTATAAAGACATAAGCAGGGGAATATGGGAGGGAGAATGAGTATAAGAGAAAATTTTTTAAAAATTAAAAAGGAGGTTCCTGAATATGTAAAAATAGTTCTTGCAGCAAAAACAAGAACAAAAGACGAGATAGAAGAAGTAATTTCTGCAGGGGCTGAAATTATAGGCGAGAATTATGTTCAGGAGGCGGAAAAGATGTATCAGGAATTAGGAGAAAAGGCAAGAAAAGTAAAATGGCATTTGATTGGTGCTTTGCAGAAAAATAAAATTAACAAAGCATTAAGGATATTTGATTGTATTCAGACAGTTGATTCTTCTGAACTCGCTGAGGCAATAAACAAAAGGGCTTATAATT